>JAJYOO010000219.1 GCA_021796155.1 Chloroflexota bacterium | reverse complement strand
GAAGACGTTTCCCGTTAGTGGCTCAAATATTGACCGCCGCGGTTGGCGGATTGATGTTGTTCCTGAGCACCATCATCGTTTGGGTGCTGGGCTATCAATTGGTCTATGCTGGACGAATCTTTCCCGGCGTTTCTGTGGCTGGAGTTGACCTTTCAGGCCTGCCGCCACAAGAGGCGGCGTTGAAATTAAATCAAACTCTTTCGTATCCGATCAACGGCAAGGTTTTGTTTCAGTACGGGGACAAAGCCTGGGTTGCGTCTCCGGCACAATTGGGCATGGCCTTCGACGCGTCGTCCAGCGCACAAGCCGCTTACCGTCTAGGACGAAGCGGCGGATTGTTTGGGGCATTGGACGGTCAAATCCGTGCACGCGGATTCGGTTATGATGTCGCGCCGGTCATTCTGTTTGATCAACGCGTGGCATATCAATATCTTCAGGGACTTTCGCAGCAAATCAACCAGCCGGTCGTGCAGGCCAGCATCCATTTGAATGGCACGGATGTCACTGCACAGCCGGGACAACCGGGCCGCACACTAAATGTGAGCGGAACGCTGATGGTTCTCAGCGCGCAATTGCAGACTTTTCGCGATGGCGAAGTGCCGCTCGTCGTGGACGAAGTCCAACCGCAGGTTGCGGATTTATCCGCGCAGGCGAACATTGCGCGTCAGATTTTGAGCGCGCCTTTGGAATTGGTCATCCCAAATGCCGGGCCGAACGACGCGGGACCATGGGTTTATGATCCGCAGGTTTTGGCGAACATGATCGGTGCTCAACCGGTTCAAAATGGAGACAAGGTGGATGTGCAGTTGACCCTTGATCCAAATGCTTTGCGTCAAATCTTGACCGGCATCGAACCGCAGGTTGATCGCGCAGCATCAAATCCTTTATTCCATTTCAACGAGAAAACCCAACAGTTGGTTCTTCTTGCCCCGTCGGTGACTGGCAGGTCGCTGGATGTGGGTGCCAGCATCAAAGCCATTACGGACGCGTTGATGCAAGGCCAGCACACGGTTTCACTGGTTGTAAACGATACAAAACCTGCTCTGACAGATACAGCCACGGCGCAACAATTAGGCATTACGCAGGTTGTTTCTCAGCAGACGACTTATTTTTGGGGTTCGGATCCCGCGCGTATTCAGAACATCACGACAGCCGCGGCACGTTTCGACGGCGTATTGGTTGCGCCTGGCGAAACTTTTTCAATGGGACAAACGCTTGGTGATATAAGCCTTAATAACGGATATGCAGAAGCGCTTATCATCTATGGCAACCAGACGATCAAAGGCGTGGGCGGCGGTGTTTGCCAGGTCAGCACGACGCTGTTTCGCACGGTGTTCTTTGGTGGATATCCGGTTGTTGAGCGCATTCCGCACGCCTACCGTGTCTCATATTATGAAGAAACATCCAGTGGCTCCGATAATGTACAAATGGCTGGCTTGGATGCGACAGTTTATTTTCCGCTGGTTGATTTTCAATTCAAGAACGATTCTCCATATTGGATTTTGATGGAGACCAATGTTGATCTTGGCTCTCGTTCATTAACGTGGACGTTCTATTCGACTTCAGATGGACGCTCGGTGCAATGGAATACAACGGGTCCGCAAAATGTTGTGCCCGCGCCGGATGCGAGATTTGTAATGAATCCCGATCTAAAAGCCGGCCAGATGAAACAGACGGATTGGGCCGCCAACGGCGCAGATGTGGATGTGACGCGCACCGTGATGAAGAATGGCGCTGTCTATTTCCAGGATGAATTCAAAACACATTATGAAGCATGGCAGGCAGTTTGCGAATACGCACAGGGCATGCCGAATCCTAAGCAGATTGCCAGGAACCGCGATATGTGCCAGCCGCCCGCGTCTTCCTAGCATGGTAAAATTTTGGCTTGATTGGAGAAAAAATGGTCAGTCAGGAATTGCTTGAAATTTTACGTTGTCCGAACTGCGTTCGAGAAAAAGATGGAATGCTCAAGTTGTATAAAGATACTTGGCTGATCTGCCAGGATTGCGGACGCAAGTATCCGATTGTGGATGAAATCCCTGTGATGCTGATTGATGAAGGGGACAAGTGGATTCAAACTGCTGAGGACAAACTTCCTGTTCCTCCACCTTCTAAATAAGAGACAGCGTGACTTCTCTGGACATGCTGCTGGCTGACTTGACCAGCGGAGATGAGACTTTGGCTGAGGCCGCTGCCAACTCGCTCGCGCTGGTGGGCGCGTCAGCGTTGCCGCGATTGCAGACTTTGCTCGAGTCGTCGAATGCGGATTATCGCTGGTGGGCTGTCAGAACGCTGGCCCAATTTGATGCGCCGCCGCTTGAGTGGCTGACCCGCTCATTAAACGATCCCGCGCCCGAAGTCCGGGAAGCCGCGGCGCTTGCGTTGTCATCACATCCGGAAGAAAAATCCGTCCCGGCTCTCATACATGCCTTAAGTGATAGCGATAGCATGGTGGGCACGCTGGCCGCAAACGCGCTGGTTTTGATCGGCAGTGTTGCCGTGCCATCGTTGTTGGAGAGGTATGAGAATTCGCCGCTCAACGCGCGAATCCACATCTTGCACGCTCTGGCGGAAATCCGCGATCATCGCGCCATTCAATTGATGATGAAAGCAATGGACTCTGGTTCAGCCATGTTGAATTATTGGGCCAGAGAAGGCATCGAGCGTCTCGGACTGAATATGGTATATATTAAACCTGATTAGCCTATGGATAACATTCTTGATTTTCTGAAAAACATCAAACTTCCAAAAATACAAAAACTGCCGGTAGGCCGGATCATTTTCTGGGTTGGGGTCGTGGTCGCAGCTGTGTTTCTTTTTGTGTTCCTGCGAGATTTCACCGCCTGCTGGGCATTGACTTCATTGCCCGGCATTCCACCGTCGAGTTGTGCCAATGCCCAAGCAAGCGTGTTAAGCACGCCGATAGTCAATGCACAGGGAACGGCTGAACCAACGTTGCCGCCTCCATCAGTAGACGCGCCGGGTGTCCAAGCCCCGGCTTGGGATGGCGGCAGCCGCATCAATATTGCATTCTTTGGATTGCGCAGCGGTGGCGAACCCGTTAGCAACCCAGACTGCCCGGCGTGTACGGATACGATCATTGTATTTTCTGTAGACCCAGTCACGAAATCTGCGGCCATGATCTCAGTGCCGCGCGATCTTTTTGTAAATATTCCCGGCTTCGGATACAGCCGTATTAATACGGCGTGGACGGACGGCGAAGCCGCCAAGCTTCCAGGTGGCGGGCCGGCGCTTGCGATGAAGACGGTTTCGCAGGTGATCGGCGTTCCGGTTCAATATTATGCCAACGTTGATTTTGGCACTTTCATTTCAGCCATCAACACGATCGGCGGCGTGGATGTTTATGTTAATCAGAAGCTGATACTTGATCCGACCGGCACAGGTTTGGATCATGTGGTTATTACTTGTTGTGGAATGCGCCACCTGGATGGGAAAAGGGCACTGGCGTATGCACGAACGCGTGATACAAGCCAGGGCGCGACCAATGGCGACTTCGGCCGCTCACAGCGTCAGCAGCAAATTATCCTTGCTGTTCGCAATAAGGTCTTCAGCCCCGAATATTTCCCCACATTTATTACGAAAGCGCCTGAGTTGTACAGTGAATTTGCGGGAGGCATTCATACCAATTTGACTTTGGATGAAGGCATCAAATTGGCATATCTGTTGAAAGATATCCCGATGAGCCAAATCAAAAACGGTGTGATTGATCAAACCATGACTATTCCCGCGGGCGTGACATTGGCCGGGCAGCCCGCCTCAGTGCTGATTCCAATCCCAGATAAGATCCGTGCGATGGTGGATGATTTATTCCAAACAGGCGGAGCAATCAGCCCGATGGCACAAGGTGATCCTGTATCTTTGATGAAAGCAGACAATGCGCGCGTGGCCGTATTGAACGGAACATATACGGCGCAGCTTGATACGCGCACTGGCAATTATCTGCTTTCGCTGGGTGTGCCGGTTGTTGGAGTTGGTCCCGCACCTTCAGGATATAGTCAAACAACTATCGTAGTTTACAAACCCAAGCTGTACACATTGCGTTATTTGATCACCACACTCGGTGTGACCAGCAGCAATCAGATTGTTTTCAAAAACGATCCAACTGTGCCCTATGATATCGCGGTGATGTTGGGAACGAATTGGATTGGAAAATTGCCTGCTGGCTATTAGCATAGCGATTGATAAACAAATGCCGTGGCGGTAAATTGCCACGGCATTTTTGTTATTGTTCCTGGAAGGTAAGATGCAAACCGCCCAAATAAGTTTGGTTGTTTGCGCCGGGACAGGTCGGAGCCGCTAGGTTTGGGACAGGCGAACCAGAATCGGCAACACGCACGCTGTAACTCACGCCTGACTGCATGATGTAATCGGCGTACCCATTTGCGATCTCCGGCTTGAGACCGGTGAAGATATGTTCTTCGCCGCCGCTCCACGTGATGACGATTTCTACGCCGGGCATCTGATGACTGGTGCTGTCCAATGTTGTGATCTGCATCAATCCATCGGTCAGGTCAGGATTGCAGATTGATTCCTGGCTGACCAATTTAAACGCTGCGCCGGGTGTCGAGGTTGGCGTGTATGTCGGACGCGGTGTGGGCGTATCGAAAATTTGCGGCGTGCTGGCGGACTCAGTCACCATTGGCGATTCAATGATCACAGTCGGCGTATCATTCGCGGACGTTGTAACGGCTTCCGTTTCAAGGGCTGCCGCGGCGCTGACAGTTGGTGTGACGGCTGGCGGCGTATCGGTGGCTGTTGGCAGCACGCTGGCGACTCCTGACTTCAAATCACTGGCAAGCGCGGCAACTTGTTGAACTGAATCAAAAGATGTGCCGGATGCCAACATGCGTTGAGCCTGGGCCGTCAATGCCTGAACTGGATTTGCATCGCCAAGCAAAGCCAGGCGCGCTTTGGCGCGATCAAGATTATGCGTCGCGGAATATGACGCGGCAATCGCAATACGAAATTGATCTTTGAAATCCGAACGCAGTGTGTTTGGAACAGTGTTGACGTATCGAACCGGCGCAATGACCCATGCATAAGCCAGACCGATTCCGAAACCAGCCAGCAAAGCCAGCAACCACATCCACCAATCGCGTCTCATTATGGCGTATTC
>JAJYOO010000218.1 GCA_021796155.1 Chloroflexota bacterium | reverse complement strand
CTGCACGGGCAGGATAAACAAATCATTGTTTCTTCGGACCGCCCGCCGAAAGCGTTGGTTACGCTCGAAGAGCGATTGCGCTCCCGCTTCGAGTGGGGACTGGCAGCGGATATCCAGCCTCCGGACCTCGAGACTCGTCTGGCAATTTTGCGTGCCAAAGCCGAACGCACCGGGCGCTTTATCCCGGATGAGATTCTAGATACGGTTGCCCGACGCGTCCAATCCAACATTCGTGAGTTGGAAGGCGCGTTGAATCGGATTATCGCGTATGCTGATCTGAGCGGCCAGTCGCTGACTCCGCAACTCGTAGAGGTTGCACTTGCCGATCTTTTACCGCAGCAGCAGAACATCCCACCGCTGAAAATTGTGGAACTGGTTGCACGCGAATGGCAGACAACGGTGGACGCCTTGCTTGGCCGTGATCGTTCGCAGAAAATTGCCGAACCGCGTCAGGTTGCGATGTATCTTTTGCGAAAAGAAACCGATTCGTCGCTCCCGCAAATCGGCGAAGTGCTTGGTGGACGCGATCATACGACAGTCATGTATGCAATCGAGAAGATTACCAACGAAATCGAGACCAAGCCCGATTTACGCAAACGGATCATCAGCGTAAAACAGCAGTTGTATGGGCAGGCAGCGGTTGTTTGAAAAAAAGGCGGTTCCGACAAAGCGGAGCCGCTTTTTCATGCGAGATTACTCGATGCATGAAAACGAAATGGGGATGGCGTAAAAGTAGGTGAGCAAGATAATATCACGCTCAACGAAGCACATCATTGGCTAAATTTCTATGGTATACTCTCCCGCCGTGCCGCCTGATGGTTGAACCTGTCGAAACCAGAGCGCCACATATCTTGCCTGGGATGGGCATCAAGCATCCCTGAGCGGGTTTTTATCCCCGCTAAACTCACTCCGTTCCACGCTGACGCTACGACGTCACGCGTTTGGGAAACGGAATTACAGGAGAAATATGTCCGTTATTTCCATGAAGGCTCTGCTCGAGAGCGGCGTCCACTTTGGTCATCGTACCAATAAGTGGGATCCGCGCATGAAGCCGTATATCTTCACCGAGCGCAATGGCATTCACATCATTGACTTGCAGCAAACGGTGAAACTGTTGAATCAGGCATATAACGTTGTCCGCGATACGGTTGCAAACGGCGGAACGGTGTTGTTCGTCGGCACCAAACGCCAGGCGCAGGAAACCGTCAAGGAAGAAGCGACCCGCGCTGGAATGCCGTATGTCACTGAGCGCTGGCTGGGGGGCATGTTGACCAATTGGTCAACGATGTATGCCCGTATTCAGGAACTCGAACATCTTGAACAATTGCGCGACAGTGGCGAGATCAACAAGCTGACCAAGAAGGAAGGCCTGCTTATTCAGCGCGAGATTGACCGCTTGCAGATTCGCTTGTCAGGTGTCCGCAATATGAAACGGGTGCCGGATTTGATTTTCGTTGTGGATGTTGGCCGAGAAGATGCGGCAGTGCATGAAGCCAATCTGTTGAATATTCCCGTGGTTGCGCTGGTGGATACGAACTGCAATCCATTTGGCATTGACTATGTGATCCCGTCAAACGATGATGCCATCCGTGCCATCAAGCTTCTGGTTGCGAAAGTTGCCGATGCTGTGTTGGAAGGCAAGGCCATGCGAAAGGATGAAGAACCAGTCGAAGCGAAACCGGCTGAGGCGGAGGCCAAACAGGAAAAGCCGCGAGCGCGCAAAGCGCCCAAGGTCGTTGATGTTGATGAAGAAGTCAATGAAGACGCATTGCTTGGCGAAGCTACACTCGCCAAATTGAGTGCGACGCGCAAGCCTGAAGAGACCGCGCCTGAGGCTGGAAAACCCGAAGAAACAAAGCCGGAAGCCGACTCCAAGAAGTAGTCCGCGCTTCTGACTGAGGAAAGAAAATGGAAATTACTGCTGATATGATCAAGGAATTGCGCGCCGCGACAGGTGCTGGCGTGCTGGATTGTCGCAAGGCGCTTCAGGATTCGAACGGAGATTTTCAGAAGGCCGTGGATTGGCTGCGCGAAAAGGGGATGGCCACCGCAGCCAAACGTGCTGACCGTGAAGCTTCGAATGGTACGGTTGAGTTATATTCCCATGGTGGGGGGCGCGTGGGCGTAATGGTTGAAGTCAACTGCGAGACGGATTTCGTCGCGCGCTCCGAACAATTCCGTACATTGGCACATGAGATTGCATTGCAGATTGCGGCCAGCGCACCGAAGTATATCAAGGCTGAAGATATTCCTACTTCTGAGTTGGATCACGAGGCCGAGATTGCTCGCGCACGCGCAAAAGAAGAAGGCAAGTCAGGCCCGGTCGTTGATAAGATCGTCGAGGGCCGGCTCGAAAAGTTCAAGGATGAAGTTTGCCTTCTGCGTCAAACCTACATTCGTGATGAAACGACAACTGTTGAGAAACTTGTCATGCAGAATGTCGCTGCCATTGGCGAGAACGTAATCGTACGCCGTTTCCAGCGATGGGAATTGGGCGAGAGCACGAGTCAAGCTTAGTTGTTTGGAAAGGCCAACCGTTCGGTTGGCCTTTTTTCTACCTTATATCCAATCGGAGGAGATTTTCATGTCCAATCTAAAATATAAGCGTATCCTGCTCAAGCTAAGCGGCGAAGCGCTGGGAGGAAAATCGGGCTACGGCATTGATGTGGATGAGGCCGAGTCTATTGCCAGCCGAGTGAAGGAAGTTCACGAAATGGGCGTGCAGGTGGCGGTCGTCATAGGCGGGGGAAACCTGTGGCGTGGCAAACAGGGACTTGAGCATGGCATGGATCGTTCGACGGCAGATTACATGGGCATGTTAGCCACCGTGATGAACTCGATGGTTTTGATGGACGCGCTGGAAAGAATCAGCGTGATCACGCGCGTGATGTCGGCGGTCGAGATGCGGGCGGTGGCTGAGCCGTATATCCGGCGGCGCGCCATCCGCCATCTTGAGAAAGACCGTGTGGTCATCTTTAGCGCGGGGACGGGCAATCCGTTTTTCTCGACCGATACCGCCGCAGCCTTGCGCGCATCCGAGATTGATGCGGAGGTGGTCATCAAAGCCACCAAGGTGGACGGCGTTTACGATGCCGACCCGAACAAAAATCCGGATGCAAAAAAATTTGCAGCTCTGAGTTATATCGAAGTTCTCAATCGTCGCCTTGAAGTGATGGACAGCACTGCCGTCACGTTGTGCATGGAAAACAATCTTCCGATCCTGGTCCTCAATTTATGGGACCCGGACGCATTGATCAACGCGCTGCATGGTGAAAAAGTCGGGACACTGGTAGCCGCGTAAAGTCCATCAAGTTTGTTTGCCCATAATTGCCGCGCGACGAGAATATATTCTTTGCCGCGTTTTGAGAGTCTCTCTTTTCACTCGCAATCACTCTCTTGCTTTGCTTTTCCCATAGCATATTTTCATGTTTTAGAGTATCCTTAACCGCGACCAATTCCACTGGAGGCCGATGTGATAAAAGACCTTCTGAAAGACGCAGAACATCGCATGCAGGGCGCGATCAAAAATTTGAGCGACGACCTCGCCGCTATCCGAACTGGACGCGCCAATCCCGCTCTCGTTGAACGTTTGGCAATCAGTTATTATGGTTCGCCGACACCGCTTATGCAGTTGGCTTCGATCAGTGTACCTGAACCGCGTTCGCTGATGATCAAGCCGTTTGATGCAGGCACACTCAAGGAAATCGAAAAGGCGATTCAAGCCTCGGACTTGGGACTGACTCCCAATACTGATGGCAAAGTCATTCACCTGAACCTGCCTCCGTTAACCGAAGACCGGCGCCATGATCTCGTTAAACAAGTCCATGCGCGGCTCGAAGAAACGCGCGTCGCGATTCGCAACATCCGCCGCGATTCGCACAACGACATGCGCGATTTTGAAAAAGAGAAATTGATCTCCGAAGATGATCTAAAAGATGGCGAAGAAGAGCTCCAGAAGCTGACCGATAAATTTATCGAGGAAGTCGGCGAGCTTGGCAAGAAAAAAGAAGCCGAAATCATGGAAGTGTAGTTGGTCTGATAAGTCTTATTGTCTTCAGGTCGAATATGTTGGGAGACAAGACTCGCAAGACCCTCGAAAACCGATTTGGCTCGTTAACTCAAATCATGCCTGATAAACCTGTTGATCTGCCCATCGAAAAGATTCCCCGCCACGTTGCCATTATCATGGATGGCAACGGGCGTTGGGCCATTTCGCGCGGCTTGCCGCGGCTGGCAGGTCACCGGGCCGGCACAGAAAATCTTCGACGCGTGATTCGCGCCACGGTCGAGTTCGGAATCAAATATCTGACCATCTACGCGTTCTCCACCGAAAATTGGGGGCGTCCGCCGGAGGAAGTCCAGGGCCTGTTGCACATCCTTGAAGATGTGATTGATAAGGAACTTAATGAGCTTCACAAGGAAGGTGTGCAACTGCATCACATTGGGCGTTTGGAACAATTATCCCCGAAGCTTCAGGCAAAAGTTCTGCACGCAATAGATTTGACTAAGAATAACGACCATCTCATTCTTAACATTGCCTTTAATTATGGTGGGCGCGATGAGATCGTGCAGGCAATCCAGAAAATGATGAGGGATGGCGTGAAGCCGGAGGATGTGACGGACGAAATAGTGAGTCAGTATTTATATACTGCCGGCGTCCCCGATCCTGATCTAGTCATTCGCACCTCCGGCGAGCTGCGGGTCAGCAATTTTCTGATTTGGCAGGCGGCTTATTCAGAATGGATCTTTACGCCAACTTATTGGCCCGATTTTGATAAGGAGGAATATCGCCGCGCGCTTGAAACATTCGCCCAGCGGGATCGTCGCTACGGGGGCGTTTCGGAGGCGGTGGCGCACAAAACTCATGGGTAGAAGAACCGTCACGGCTCTGCTCCTTCTCGTGCCCGTTGTTCTTGCAGTTCTTTTCGGGGGAATCCTTTATTTCCTTGTGATCGCTTTTTTCCTTGGCCTGTCATCCTGGGAATATATTCAAATGTTTCGCGCCGCGAAATATGAACCATCCGTTATTGTCACAATTGGCGGAACGCTGGCAATTCTGGCTGGGCGAGTCTTTGCACCCAATTGGGCCATCTCTATTTTCACAGCTTCGATTTTGTTGGCAATGACTGTCCATCTTTTTGCTTATGAGCGCGGCCGGGATCCGGCCGCGCTTGATTTT
>JAJYOO010000217.1 GCA_021796155.1 Chloroflexota bacterium | reverse complement strand
AAGAATTCATGAAATTGAATGTTGGAGATAATAGTTCTGTCACCCTAGGGTAGTGAATTTTTCACTACCCTTTTTTTGGCGAAGCCGCTAGAATAGTCAGCGATGGAAATTGTCGAGTGCCGTTCAGATTCGGAATACGCAGAACGTCCGCTGGCGCTGACCTGGCAGGGATGCCGGCTCGAAATCGCCGAAATCGTCGGGCGCTGGCGCGGGCCAAACGAAAAAGGCTTTCGCGTCAAGACGGCTGACGGCCAGGCATTTGAATTAACGTATCGGGAAATCCCCGATGAATGGCAAGTGCAGCCAATTTAACAGTCATTGCGTTCGCTCGCGGTGACAAAAACAAACGGAGGCTAAATGGTCAAAGAACAAACCGCTTTGCAGGAACTGGCAGATGTGCAAAGACTCTCCAAACGCGTGGCTGGACTCAAACCGTCCGGCATCCGCAAGTTCTTCGACATCGCCGCGACGATGAAGGATGTCATTTCGCTCGGCATCGGCGAACCGGATTTCACCACGCCCAAACCGATTCTCGATGCGGGCATTCAGTCGCTGCAACGAGGCGAGACACATTACACATCCAATCACGGCAAGATGGAATTGCGTCAGGGTATCGCCGACAACTTGATGCGACTGTATGGCGTGAAATATGACCCAGCCACCGAGATCGTCGCCACGGTCGGAGTCAGCGAGGCGTTGTATCTGGCGTTCACGGCCATTCTCGATCCGGGCGATGAAGTCATCATCCCCACGCCGTGCTTCGTTTCGTATCAAGCCGAAGTGATTCTTGCGGGCGGCAAACCAATTGAAATCCCAAGCCGAATCGAAAATAATTTCCAACTCGATCCCGATGACATTCGCAAAGCGATCACATCGCGCACCAAAGCCATCTTCATTGGTTATCCGTCGAACCCAACTGGCGCGGTCGCGGAGCGCGACGTTTTGTTGGAAGTTGCCAAGATCGCGGAGCAAAATGATCTGCTCGTGGTCTCCGATGAAATTTATGACCGGCTCGTGTATGGCTTCCAGCACGTTTGTTTCCCATCGTTGAGTGAAAGCATCAAACGCCGCACTATTTTGCTTGGCGGCTTTTCGAAAGATTATGCCATGACCGGCTGGCGCATCGGTTATGCGGCCGGCCCTGCGGACATCATCAAAGGACTCGTCCGCATCCATCAATACACGATCATGTCCGCGCCGACCATGGCGCAGGACGCGGCTATCGAAGCATTGAAGAACGGCGAACCGCACGTACAGGAAATGGTCAAAGAATATGATCGCCGCCGCCGGTTGCTGGTGGATGGCTTGAACAAATTGGGGCTCAAAACCTTCGAGCCGCGCGGCGCGTTTTATACGTTTCCAAACATTACCGCATCCGGCATGGACGATGAAACGTTCGCGCAAAAACTATTGGAAGAAGAACACGTGGCGGTCGTGCCCGGGAATTCATTCGGCCCCGGCGGCGACGGTTTTGTCCGCGCCTGTTACGCAACCAGCTATGAACAAATCGAAGAGGCGCTGCGCCGCATGGAAAAATTTATGAGCAGGTATGGGTAATCCAGGAAGCAGGAGACAGCAAGCAGTCGGGGCAGACCTGTGTGTCTGCCCTTTTTGTTTGATGTACCATGCTGAAGGAGGAGAAATCAAATGATCTCTCTTATTGGAATCGGAAACAACAACGAAGGCTTCCGCTCGATTGCATGGGCATTGGAACATCCCGGTTGTTTTGCTTATGGAAAATGGAGTCCGCGCAAGATGTTGAGACGCGCCATCCGGCACGAACGAGAGCATACAATCCATATTCGAAGATTATTGTAGTATCACCGTATGACAGCCAAGACAAATAGTGCTTGTTTCTCTTATCAATAAGCCGTAAAATTATTCTGACGAATTCTTTTCGCCGCGCGGGGAGGCGCGATGAATGACATCCGTCGCTTATCTTAGTTTTGGGTTGGGAGGGATGTTTCCATGGAGAAGCGGTTTGTAATCGCCCGTGACAGCGAGACGATCCTTGCCGGGTCATTGCTGCTCATTGTCATTTATTTGACCAGTCTGTACAGTTACCTGCTGTTTCACAGCGTGATCGAACTGTTCACGATCATCGTTGCTGCGGGAATCTTTGTAATCGCCTGGAATGCCCGCGGCTACATCAATAACAACTATCTGCTTTTCATCGGGATTGCTTCCGTCTTCGTCGCGTTATTGGATTTTTTCCACACGCTGGCCTACGAAGGCATGGGGGTGTTTTCGAACCAAACCGCCAACCTTGCGACACAACTATGGGTGGCCGCCCGTTATCTTCAAAGCATTTCCTGGTTGATCGCGCCCTTTTTCCTGGGACGAAAGCTCAAGCTTCATCTTCAGTTTGCGGCTTATTTTCTCATCACTGGCATCCTGCTTGCGTCCATTTTCTATTGGCACAACTTCCCCGCCGCGTATGTTGAGGGAGTCGGTCTGACCACTTTTAAAAAGATCAGCGAATATGTGACCTCATTCTTTTTTCT
The DNA here is from genome assembly GCA_021796155.1 of Chloroflexota bacterium. Next base: position 2,678 of record JAJYOO010000217.1, on the reverse strand, counting down.
CGGCGCGATTGGATTTTTGCTTCGGAGACGTCAGGAATTCGATCCCGGCGTTTTACGTCTTCTGCTTATTTCTCTAATCCTTACCATCTGCTCGGAGATCGTATTTACGTTTTATGTCAGTGTTTACGGGGAAGCCAACTTGATCGGCCATTTCCTGCGGCTGGCCGCCTTTTATTTTTTGTATAAGGCAATCATCGAAACCGGACTGGTCAAGCCTTACGCGATCCTGCTCCGTGACCTGAAACTCTCGCAGGATCAACTCCGCGAACAGGCAGTCACTCTGCAAATCCGTAATGAGGCATTAACGCGGTCAGAACATCAGTTGCGGGAAGATGCGGTCATCCTGAAAACCCGCAACGAGGAATTGGACGCCTACGCTCACACTGTCGCTCACGATCTTAAAAATCCTTTATCCGTTATGATCGCCACTGCCGACATCATTACGGATGTCGGCAATCTGACCCGCAAGGAATTGAAGGAGTTTCTTCAGCAGATCAAGTCCATTGCGTTCGAGATGAACAATATTATTGACAGTCTTTTGCTGCTCTCCGAAGTGAGAAAAGCGGATGCACCCATAGAACCGATTGACATGCTCAGGGTTGCGGTCGCCGTCCGGAATCGATTGAATTACATGATCAAGGAATATCATGGCCGCGTCACCCTTTCTGACAACTGGCCGACCGCCATCGGCTACAGACCATGGATCGAAGAAGTGTGGGCAAACTACATCAGCAACGCGCTCAAATACGGCGGCCCGTCGCCTCATGTGGAATTGGGCGCTTCGACTCAAGCAGATGGCATGATCCGTTTCTGGACGCGTGATCACGGCCCAGGCATCCCCGCTGAAGAACAAACGCGATTATTCACACCATTCACACAACTTGGAAAGTTTCACAAGGGCGGGCACGGACTGGGTTTGTCAATCGTGTTCCATATCGTGGAAAAATTAGGTGGACAAGTGGGGGTGGAAAGTGAAGTCGGCAAAGGCAGTCTCTTCTACTTCACACTGCCAGCCGACTCGTATAACGAAGGGACAGTCAACAGCCCGCGCCGCTCAACTGAATTATTACCAGAAACCACTCGATGAGTTTGTCCAAAGCTTGAAGTGAGGCGGCTGCGCGCCGCCTATTTTGTCTATGCTCATTTGCATTCGACTCTGGTTATAATTCTCCCCGCAATGGATTCAAGAACTTTGCGCGTCCTCGACTACGACAAAATCCTCGCCCGGCTGACGGGCTTTTGCGATTTCTCCGCCTCAGCGGAATTGGCTCTTGCCCTTCAACCAACATCCAATTTTGATGAGGCAACGCGTCTGCTCGCCGAAACAGCCGAAGCGCGCTTTTTGCTTTCGACTCACGATTTGACCATTGGCGGCTCACACGATATCCGCCCCGCCGCCGATTTGGCCGCGCGCGGCGGCGTGCTTGATCCACTGGCCCTGCTTGAAATCAAATCCACGTTGATTGCCTGCCGCGATTTGAAGAAATCTCTCGAGCACGCCGCCGACAAGGCGCCGCGCCTCGCGCAGATCGCAGTCGGCCTGCCTGAAACATTCGGCATTGTGGATGCCATTACACAGGTGTTATCAGAACGCGGTGAAGTGCTTGACTCGGCTTCGCCCAAACTGGCTTCACTCCGCCGTGAGATTAAAGTCGCGCACGACCGCTTGATGTCGCGCCTGCAAAAATATCTAACCGAGTCAGCCAACAAACTTCAAGAACCGATCATCACGCAACGCGATGGACGCTACGTGATCCCCTTGCGCGCCGAATTCAAAGGCAGCATCAAAGCCATCGTACATGATCAATCATCATCCGGTGCGACGCTGTTTATCGAACCATTGCCCGTGGTTGAACTCAACAATGAAATCCGCGAACTTGAGCTGGCTGAACGCGACGAAGAACGCCGCATTCTATCCGAACTTTCAGGCCTCGTCGGCGCGCACGCGGTTGAACTCAAGTATGGAATCGAAAATCTCGCGGCACTCGACCTCGCTTTTGCAAAAGCGAAATACGCCGAAGAGATTCACGCGAGTGAGCCAATCTTTCATAAGATGGATCATGGAAAAACCATTAACCATCCTCCATTAACCATCCTTCACGCCCGTCATCCCCTCCTCGATCCAAGCACCGTCGTGCCCATTGACTTCGACCCGCGCCCCGGTACGATTGCGGTTGTCATCACCGGTCCAAACACAGGCGGCAAAACCGTTTCGCTAAAAATGGTTGGCCTTCTCGTACTCATGGCGCAAAGCGGACTTCACATTCCCGCGCAGAGCGGCTCCGAGCTTCCGCTCTTCGAGTCAGTTTATGCCGACATAGGCGACGAGCAATCCATCGAGCAATCGCTCAGCACGTTCAGTGGTCACATCACCAACATCATTCAAATTCTCAAGAAGGCTGATCATCGTTCGCTCGTCATCCTCGACGAACTCGGCGCAGGCACTGACCCACAGGAAGGCGCTGCACTGGCGCGCGCCATCCTTGCTAATTTGCTCGAACGCGGCATCATGTCGCTTGTTGCCACACATTATCCTGAACTCAAAACATTCGCGCATTCAACCGAAGGCGTGGTCAATGCTTCGCTCGAATTCAAAGGCAGCATCAAAGCCATCGTACATGATCAATCATCATCCGGTGCGACGCTGTTTATCGAACCATTGCCCGTGGTTGAACTCA
>JAJYOO010000216.1 GCA_021796155.1 Chloroflexota bacterium | reverse complement strand
GTTCCGGCACGTTCGTGACGCGCAACGATTTTCACTTTGCCGCCTTTCGGCGCGCGAACGATCCATTCCACTTTCAAACGATCCGGCGTGCCTTCAACATCCAGCAGTGCTCCTTTGTACGCGCGTCCTTCCAGTTGACCAAGTTCTACGCGCGGCTTACCCATTTCAAGCTTTGCGCCTTTTGGCAATTCGATCTCACAAACAAGACCGCGCGTTTTTCTTTCGAGCGCCTTCTTCGTGACATAGCTTGGAAGCCAGCCAGCATTCTCAACCACGATCCGAATGCGATACGCGCCTTCGCCTAGTGCTGTCACTCTTTGCTCGCGTAGATTCAACTTCGGCGAAATCAACGCGTGCCAGACCAACCACGCAGGAAATGCTTTGATTTCCTTCTCCAAAAATTCACCGGGCGGATTCGTCCACGTATGCAAATGATCCCAGCCGCCCAATTCCACTTTGCCCAATTGCGGATGATCGAACTCATACCAATCCACGTAACTTGCACCATTGAGTTTCGTATCGCTCCATTTGAGAATCTTCAAATCATCGGCGACTGGATGTTCGCGGAACCAATCAATGTATTTGTAGTTTTTGATTCCTGCCCGCGCAATTGGGCTCCATAATTCCACTGTCCACGAGAAAATACCCAAATGGTCATACATCCACGTATCGGATGCACCGGTGGTCACAGTTTTGGGATGATATTTGAAATCATGGAAGACCGAAATATTTGGATAACCCGTCAGCTTCGTGCCTTCGTCACCAATCTTTTTGTACGTCCACAAATCTTCGGCTGGAAATTCATCGTCAGAACGGTCATCGTACGGACGCATGATCAGCGCGGCGAATGTGTGGAACGACACTGAGCCAGTGATATTTTTATGATTGACGATGAAGTCAATCATGTTGCGGACTTCCGGTTCACTTGTTGGATACGGTCCCGCGCCATGCTGTTCAGATTCTGTGCGCCATGCGATTGGGAAGTTGCGATTCAAATCCAAATCTTCTTTTGGATCACGCAATTCAATCGTCGCGCCATCATAATTTTTGAGAAAGCCCTCGGGCAGGACGCGATAATATTTGCCGCCAGTCTCCGTAGGGTCACGTCGGACGAGAAGACGCGGTTCTTTCGGGTGCCGCTTCCAGGTCCCATTTGGATCGGGCACGCGCATCAGCAGAATCCGCCCATCGCCGTCAACGTCTTCTTCGAGCAATCCGTCCACCGGCTCTTCGTCATACGGATAAGGCCGCGTGCTCGAACGAATCACTTTGGGCTTATCAGCAAGTGCCCATTCCGCGCCATCGGGATTGAGACGCGGCACGACGTAAAACGCACGCGTATCTAGCGCGGCTGTGACTTGTTTATCTTTTCCATATTTTGTTGCGAGCGTGTGGATGAAATACAGACAAGCCGCGGACGCCGTGACCTCCGACGCGTGGATGTTGCCATCCACCCAAAAGGCGGGCTTGTCCGCATCATCCCCGGACTAGAAGTTGGTCGCGGTTATGAGCCAAACGTCGCGGCCCTCGTGGCTTTTGCCAATACTTTCCAGTTTGAATAGTTTTGGATATTCCTTGACATAAGCCTTAAGAAGTTTGGTCAGTTCATCATAACGATAGAATTTATTGAAGCGCGGTCTGGGCATTGGGTACCTCCTAGGAAATTTTACAATAAATTTACGTCGCCTGGCTACACTTTCGCAACCAAGGGTATAAGGAGTAAATATGAAAAACCATCTTTATAAGTTTGTACTCGTCTTTGCCATGCTGACACTCATCGCCACAGCCTGTGCGCCACAGAGCGCACAGCCGTTAGGCAATGCGCCATTACCACAAACTCAGCCGACAGTGGCGTCCAATCAAGCCGCATCAACCTCCAATACATCCGGCGGCGCGCCGCATGTAAATGTGTTGGATGTTACTCATCTGCCATTGGGCGATGGAAAAATCTCATCCAGTCCGCAGCGCGGTTATGTGTATAGCTGCCAGACTCAATTCAATGGAGGTGGCGCACAAGGCAAAGCTCCATGGATCAATGCTGATGGCACCACGTGGGATTTGACGAAGAAAGTTTATGTCAGCGGGTCAGTCAGTTGGCAGCAACATTCGTTCAATATGGCGGTGAATGAAGACTTGCGAACATTTACCACCAACGATTTACCCGATCATACAACTGGCACATTTCCAGTTCGCCCAAGTGACCCTGTATATAAATTCGATGCCAACCCGAATTCAATCCAGGCGCAATCCATACATTTCGGCGTCCCTGCGATTCCGACCATGGCAGCCCAGCCAACTTGTGTCGGCAACGAAGTCGGTATCATGATATCGGGCGTTCTGCTTTTCAGTCCATTTGACGCCGAGGGCCGCGATGCGGTTGCGCACGAAGTACAGGATCAATGCAGCGCGCATCCACAACAAAACGGCGTTTATCATTACCACAGCTTGAGCAATTGCATTCCAGATACAACGTCTGGCCCGTCGCGTTTGCTCGGCTATGCGTTGGATGGATTTGGAATTTACGGTCCATACGATGCAAACGGCAAAGAGTTAACCGACGCCGACCTCGATGAATGTCATGGCATTACGTCACAGGTTGAATGGGATGGAAAAGAAGTGGTCATGTATCACTATGTAGCCACGCGCGAATTTCCATATGTGATCGGATGCTTCCGCGGCACGCCGTTGGTGCGCAGCATAACAGGACCAAACGGCGGTCAGGGTCCGCAGGGCACCCAACAGGGTGGACAAGTTCAACCAGGCGGACAAAGCCAGCAGGGCGGATTGAACGGTCAGCCTCCGCTGGAAGCGATCAATGCCTGCACCAATTTATCCGCCGGCGCGGCCTGCTCCTTCAACGCACCGAACAGACAAATCAGCGGAACATGTCAAATCCCACCGCAATTGCAACAACTGATTTGCGTGCCGCAGGGCGGGGCGCATGGTCCGTAATAAATGTGCCGGATTATTGAAATCAAGAGATATAAAACAAGGAGAGCGGCTGGTACCGCTCTCCTTTGCCAAACAATTAAACGTGGCTACTTTAGCAGCCGGTTGCTGGCTGACGGAATCCTGCGAATGGATTTAGGTCGCCCATGAAGGTATAGCGACCAATATTTGTGGACGGGCTTTGCGTTGGTTCTGATACGGCATTGGGAGCCGTACGCATGAACCATGGCAGGAATGCTTCATCCTCCGGATGATAATAACCGTCCGCGCTTTGCGAGCCGTCTGGATTCGGTCCTTGTTCGTAGGTGTTGGTTCCCATTGCAAAGCCAATGGCAACGACTGGGTCGCCCGTCTCAAGATATCCAGTACACCCGTACTGCGGTGCAGTTGGCGTCACCCACGGCTCGACCGTGTTGTTTACAAACGGGTCATCTGCCCATTCGGAAATCTCGTGGCTGAGCGCATGGATATCCTGCAATGCCCAATCCGTGCCGCCGTTTGCGCGTGAGTAAAGTCCGGGCTGAACCCATGAAGCCCAGGCGAATGTCTGCACCACGGCATTACCGTTGCTGTTGTTTGATCCGCCGCCGTTGCCAGCCGCGCGTGTGCCGTGGAAGCCAATCACACAACAGTTATATACATTCTGTCCAATGTGCAGCAATACATTGTTCGTCAAGTAAATCGGTAAATGTGTTGGATCTGCGGATGTCTCAAGATTTTGAATCTGTGCAGCCCACCAACTAATATTGATATCCGCGAAGACCACGCCACGACCGCTCTGCAACAATACACCTTGGTTGTTCGGGACATTGATCGTGACGGCAGGCAGAACGTTCGGATGCAAAATCAAATGGTAGTTGCTCGAACCAGTCTGATTGAACTGTGCGCGCATCGTCGCATCCTCCAGTTGGAGCATGTTGCCCGCGTCATTCTGGGACAATGCACCACCCGCTCCTTGAATCAAGGCAGGCGCACTGGGGAATGAACCAGCAGCGGTTGCGGCAGGCGTTGAGCCATAATCATTCAAAGCGAACTGCGGAGAGGCAAGCGTCGGAGCAAGGACATCGCTGCCGCTGAAGGTCAAGCCATCAATGTTGACGATGATCGGCGTGATGTCCGCCTCGATTATGACCGAGCATCCCGAACCGGAGCAATTGTTTGGATCCGCGCCGACCATGTTGTAGCCGTACGTGACGCCGTTGTTGGGATCGAGGGTTGATCCCCACCAGTGTGTCACTGTACGCGTCGTCGGAAGAACGGACGCGCCGCCAACTGTCGTTGTCAGCGCTTGCAGGGATGAGTCAGGGATGACCGGTATGGCAGATGATGACGCACTGGCTGGCATAACGCCCAGAGCAGCGACCATCATCATTAGAATTGCACCAACACGTATTACAAAACCAGAAGATCGAAGCATACTTCTAAACATAATAGGACCCTTTCTTGTTTTGGAATAAAGTGATTTGGTGAACCTTGCAAACTTGACAATTATACTCTGATTATTTTCTGTACAGGTCTTTGGGGCCAAATAGCGCAAGTTTCAACTCGCAATCTGAGGCCAATATCATCGTTCAGATTTGCGGGTTTTTGTGGTAAACTCTGCCCGCTCCTAAATAGGAGCCCGTGTTCTGGGAAATTGTTTTGATCACTCTGAATGATAGCCCGACGCAACTTGTCGGGCTTTTTTGTTGGGCGAGTTTGCTTGTAAAAGTAAACTTTGGTTGGCAAGAAGGAAGTTAAACGGAGTCATCGAAACAGTCCCTTATATTGCAAGTCTAACAAGTCTTATAGGTCTTACAAGTCTCGAAGGTCGTGACCATTTAGATTTGTTCAACTTGCCAGACTTCAAGACTTTAAGGAAAAGATGACAACCGAATTTGCTTCTCTCAACTTGCGTCCAGAGTTGATGCAGGCCATTACCGAACTTGGCTACACCGAGCCGACTCCGATTCAGGCTGGCATGATTCCGCTCATGCTCACAGGCGTGGACGTGATCGGCCAGGCCCAAACCGGCACCGGCAAGACTGCTGCCTTTGCCCTCCCCATTCTCAACAACTTCATACATGACCGACATGTGCAAAGCCTGATCCTCGCGCCGACGCGCGAACTCGCTTTGCAAGTTGCTGATTCCATCATCGAATATGGAAAGCATCTCAACGTGCGCGTGCTCGCGGTCTATGGCGGGCAGCCTTATGGCCCGCAAATTTCAAGCCTCAATCGCGGCGTGGACATCGTCGTTGGCACAC
>JAJYOO010000215.1 GCA_021796155.1 Chloroflexota bacterium | reverse complement strand
TTGTAATTGGTTGTTAATGAAAATACCGACCTTTCGGTCGGCAAGAAGTAAAACACACCATGGATGCAATTACATGCTCCACCTCCTTGCGGCGAGAAGGGATTGGATGAGCGTTCCTGAGATAGGTGTCCTGGCTTGTTGGCGAACCAACTTACAGTTGCGGCACAGCGCTGGACTTGCACCAGCTTCCACCTTTACGCCCTGGCATCCGGGCCATCGGGTCGTCTTGGGAACTATTTAGTTGTAAGCCTGCATCATACCATAGATGTTTTGAGATTTAACTTTTTAATAAACAAGGCTTGTCGTGGCTACTTCGTTTATCCATCAAATATTTTCGAATATTTAAATTATTGAAATAGGAAAGGGGGAGAGATGAGGCTTGATCCAAAACGATGAGTTGCTGGCGCAGCGAGCATTCTCCAGGATCAGATCGGTACGGCTACGCGCCAGGTCGGTAAAGAGACCAGAGATCAAGACCGGAGTTGCGGGTTTTGACCATAGCTTGATATGCTTTTCAACCCAGAGAAGAATATTGTCATTCATACCGCTCCCATTACATTTGAATTTTCAATTCGTCGTTAACAGAGTTGAGGCAAGAACTGCTAATTCGGTCGGCGGTTCTTATTTTCGAAAATTTATTGCACCCAAACCAGACTCGTTCAATCCTTCTTTATTAACCCTTCCTGCAATGCAAACTTTACCAATGCAGCACGAGTTCGCAGGCCAAGTTTCTCCATCCCTCGCGCTCGATAAGTTTCAACTGTCTTCGTGCTCAGATTAAGTTGCCCGGCGATCTCGGCGCTGGTATGGCCAAGCGCCACCATTTTCAGAACTTCCTGTTCGCGCTCGCTTAAAGCCTCCCACATAGATTCATCAGATGTGGATTGTGACTGGGGAAGCATGTCTTCCAATAAAACGCGCGTCATGGATGGATGCACATACACTTCACCGTGCAGCACCGCGCGCATGGCAGAAAGCAATTCGGCATCGGCGGCTTTTTTCAGCACATATCCGCTCGCTCCCTGTTTGAGAGCCTGGCGCAAATATTGCGGATCATCGTGCATGGTCAGGATGAGGATACGCGCCGACGGAACAAGCTTCCGTAAAGTGGGCAACGCATCCAGTCCGCCGAGAGAGGGCATACTTAAGTCCAGCAGGATCAAATCGGGTTGAAGTTGTTCAGCAAGCGTAAGGGTTTCGATACCGTTGGATGCCTCACCGATAACTTCAAATTCGTTTTGGCTGGTTAGCAGGAGGCGCAGACCAGAACGCAAAACAGCATGATCATCGGCAAGGAGAATGCGTGGAACGTGATTCACGATTTTGCTCCCGGCACATTGTTTGCGCTTGGAATGGGAACCAATGGAATTTCAATAAACACACTTGTGCCATGTTCAGGGTTGGATTCGATTGTGAGGCTCCCATTCAATAGTTCTGCGCGTTCGCGCATTCCGAGGAGCCCGAGATGCCGTTCTCCGTGATTCGTAAGGACATCAAAACCAATGCCGTCATCCTCCACAATCGTGCGAACCGTATCGCCGTGTTTCTCAACCAGGATGCTGGCAAACTTTGCGTGCGCATGACGGGCGATGTTCGTCAAGGCCTCCTGAACAATGCGATATAGCGCAGTTTCCACTTCGCCCGGCAGCCGTTCGCTGAGTTGAATAACAACATCCAGGGGAATCTTGTGCCGGTTCTGCCATTCAGAAGCAAGGCGCTCCAAAGCGGCCGCCAGACCGAGATCATCCAGCGCGCGCGGACGCAGGCGCATGGATAAATCGTGAACTTCATCGAGCGTCCGTGAGGCGACCTGACGCAGGTCAGTGGCTTTCGTCTGTGATGCACATTGGGCACATTGTGTTTCCATCATGCGCAGACCGACGATCAGCGAGGTCAGGCTTTGAGAGGTAGAGTCATGAAGTTCGCGTGCGATGCGACGGCGCTCATCTTCCTGTGTGCTAATTACTTTTTCCAGTAATTGGCGCCGCAAAACTTCCCGTTCGCGACGCAGTTCATCGGTGCGCGCCAATTCTTCCGTCATGATATTAAAGGCATCTGCCAGGTCGCCAAGCTCGTCATTTGCCCAACGTGTAACGCGCGGGGAAAAATCACCTTTGGCAACGGCCTGTGTTGCATTTGCTAGGGAGAGAATGGGGCGCGTCAGAATCCACGTCAATAACGCCGCGACCAGAATGCCTATTGCTGAAACAAGTATGATTGTGAGCAAAAACTGCACTGTCAGCGTGGAGACTGCCGTTCGCATGGAAGCATCTGAAAGTCCGATACGAGCCGTGCCGATTTTTCCATCGAGAATAGGCACGGCTGTATCCCATATCAGTCCTTCGTCAGTCTGGATCAAAACGGTGTGATGATGTTCATTCGGCTGGACAGAGTTGAGGGACAAAAGGTTGGGAGGAAACCCGCCTTGAAAGGTATTCACAATTACCTGTCCATGCGCATCAACGAGAAAGGCATAACGCACATTCGGGTTGTTGGCAATCGTTTCATCCAAAAGGTCGTGCAGACGCAGCAGGTCATTAAGCAGAATCGGATCGGTGGAACGTGCCGCAAGGTCGCGCGAGATCGAAACACTTTGTTCTTCAAGTTGTGCGGTCATACTGGCAGTCAATGTATTGCGCGCCTGGATGATGGCAACGCCCCCAAAAAGCACGACCAGTCCCAGCACGATGCCGAGAATTTTGGTGCGGATGCTGACCGCACCTGCAATGGCCCAAAACCGCTGAATAAGTTTCTGAAATATCATGGGGTTGTTGGAACCGGAATTGCCCCCACCAAGGCGCGTACACTTCCATAAGCGCTGTCGTCAATCAGAACAAAGCGATCCACTCCCAGGGCAGACAATGCCTCGCGGGCAGCAGGATCGTCTGCCATGTTGAGCAGGAGCGATTGCAATTCATCTTTGACTTGAGGGCGGATAAACGGGCTAATCACCACAGGCGGGATTCCGAAATCAGGTGATGTTTGGATGACGCGGACTTTATCCTTCAGAGACGGATCACGACTAAGAGCAAACTCGAAGACAAGCGAATCGATGGCGGCTCCATCTGCCAGCCCGCTTGCCACCGCTCGAATGGCTTGATCGTGGCTGTAGGTAAAGAACGTACGCGCAAAAAACGCTTCGGGGGTGGAGCCAAGCTGCTGAACCAGAGAAGTCGGATAGACACGTCCAGTAAGCGAAATGGGATCGGTGAAGGCAAAGACCTTGCCGCGCAGGTCGGACATGCTTTGAGCCGGACTACTGATTGGCACAATCAGTAGTGAGTTATAGGTGGTTTTGCCCTGTACCTGCGGTGCGGCCAGCAATTCCAGGCCGAAAGAGTCGTGTCCCTGCACGTAAGCACTGGTGCAGACAAACGCCAGATCCACCTCGCCGTGTTCGATCAAATCATTGATTTCCAGGTAAGTGCGGCGCTGTACGAGTTCCACAGGGCGATTGAGTTTTGTTTGAAGATATTGTAGAAACGGGGAATATGATTCGAGTGTGCCTTCGGGTGAGATAACCGCCGCAACCGCAACGCGCAGTGGAACCGCTTCATATCCTGCCGGCGTGGGTAGAGGCTGGAGGTTGTTTAAATCCACGTTTCCCGCGACTTTCGTTTGCAGCTTCGTTGCGCACGAAACGAGTAGTATAGAAATCAACAGAAAAAATATTTTCTTCATGTCAGGCCTTTTCCCTGTGAATGTAGCAAATCGGATAACAACTGTCCAGTGATGAATATCACCGAATCGTTATTCAGCGGGCTTTGGAATGTAATCCCCTTCCACCCATTCTTCACCGTCAGGGCCGACTTCTTTTTTCCAGACAGGCACAATTTCCTTCAAGCGATCAATGCCATAGCGTGCCGCATCGAATACGCCCTGATCCCGGTGCGCGGAGGTGCAGGCGATCAGCACAGTGGGCGTGCGCGGAAACAACCGTCCGATTCGCTGGACGATGGCAATGCCCTCGACACAACCCCAACGCTGACGGATTTCTTCGGCAATCTGTTTCATCTTTGCTTCTGCCATCGGCTTGTAGGCTTCATATTCAAGATAATCTGTCTCATGCGGAAAGTCCGCCGCACTTTGCGGGTTGTCGCGAGAGGTTCTTCCACGCACCATGCCAGCAAAGATGGCCGCCGCGCCCGTGGATGAAAGCGTGATTTGTTCGAGCAGATCATTCAAGTCAATTTCATTTTCAGTGATGGAGAATATAGTTGGATAATCCATTGTTGGTTAACCGCCAGAAACAGGTGGAAAAATGCAATCTCAGCGCCATCAGGGATGACCGTTTCATCAAAAACATACTCGTGATTGATCGAAACGAGGGTGTGATTCATTAATTCTGAAAGCGCGGGATATTTTTCAATTAACAAATTTCTGAAACCCATCACATCTGTTCGCAGGGGAAGTTGCAATTCAACCGATTTGATTCCCATACGGTCGCGCAAAGTTGCGAAGAAAAGCGCTGTAACTTTATTCATTTCAACCACCTATCTGACTCATGCCGCGCTGCGAACCAGCAGGCACAGCAACGAGCATATCGTGACGTTCGGGTTTGTTTGCGATGGCTTGCTCGAAAAATGATTCCAGCGATTGTCCTCTTCGTACCGCATCGCGCAAGGATACTTCAGCGGGAATGACGAGGCATGAACGCAATTTTCCATCGGATGTCAATCGCAGACGATTACAATCCCGGCAGAAGTGTTCGCCAAGCGGCGAGATGAATCCAACCGTGCCGAGCGCGCCCGGGATGCGGAATGTGCGTGCAGGGCCATTGCTGATTGGAGAAGTTTCAGGTTGAAGATTTAAGGTTGAAAGTTGAGCCTGCATTTCCTGCACTGAAAAATAGCGATCAGCTGGCGCGGGGAAACCTTCGCCCCAATCCTGCGCGTTGCCAATCGGCATGATTTCAATGAAGCGCACATGCCAGTTATTCTCCATCGTCAGGTTTGCAAGCGCGGGCAATTCGTCAGCGTTGAGTCCGCGCACGATAACGGTATTCAGCTTGAGCGGCGTAAGATGCGCATGTTCGGCGGCTGCGATCCCCCTCCAGACGCGGTTCAAATCTCCCCCGCGCGTGATCCGTCTGAATTTATCGGCATCCAAAGAATCCAGGCTGATGTTAACGCGCGTCAGTCCTGCATCGGCAAGAGGTTGAGCCAATCTTTCCAGCAACATGGCATTAGTGGTTAGACTCACTTCTTCGATATTTCGGATAGATGCAATGCGGCGCACGATCTCA
>JAJYOO010000214.1 GCA_021796155.1 Chloroflexota bacterium | reverse complement strand
GCCTTACTCAACCACCAACCCTCGCAACGACATTCATATTATTGGAGAATCAACATGAACGAAAAAGCAACTGGCATTACAGCCAACAAAAAGACCCGCGAATTTATCATTAACTGGAACGATGGACACGTCAGCGTTTATCCGTTTGGATTGTTGCGCGCGGCCTGTCCGTGTGCCTCCTGCCGCGGCGGGCACGAAAACATGAAATCCGAGCCGGACGCGGATGTGTTCAATATCCAGCTTGAAGATTCGCCGGCCACGAGGATCAACAATGTCAAAGCCGTCGGCTCCTATGCGCTGACCATCGTCTGGGAGGACGGCCACGATTATGGAATTTACAACTGGCATTATCTGCGGGCATTGTGTCCGTGCGAGGAAGATCGCGCGAAGTATGGAAGATAAGAACAACTATCATATTGATAAACCCACACCATTCAACGATGTAAATGAGATTTTGAAGTTTTTTACATCAGCGGCTGTACTTATCCTCAAAGAGAATCTAATCGGAATATATCTCACCGAATCACTTTCATACGAGGCTTTCAATTACAACAGAGGCCCGAACACGAGTTCATAACATACGCGGTTGGTGAGTTTAAATTTCCCGTTTCAAGGCACCTTTTGCCAGCCCAGGCGCAGCACATCGCACCGCCTACTTGACCGTCACTCGCAATGACGTAGATTTATATTTTGTCCCCGATCATTTTGGCAATAAACTTTTTTGTGCGGCGACTGCAATTGCCGCGGCGCGCGAATCGACCCCCAGCTTGCCGTAAATACTTGCCAGATAAGCCTTGACCGTCCGTTCGGAGATTCCGATCTGCGCGGCGATTTCTTTGCTGCGATCACCGCGCGCAACCGCTTCGAGCACTTCCTGTTCGCGTTCTGTCAGGTTCACAGGTTCAGTCGATTCAATTTTTGTTAAAGGCACATTTGTGCGCGATAAGACGCGCGCTATGGTTTCCGGTTTGAGCAGGGTCTCGCCGCGCGCCGCTGCGCGGATGGTGTTGAACAAGGTGGTGCGGTCAGTATCTTTCAATAAATAACCGCGCGCGCCTGCCTGAAGTCCGCGAAGCATGAGATCATCTTCATTAAAGGTAGTTAAAATAACGACTGCAATGTTAGGCTGTTCAACGCGAAGTTTTTCGATGGCGGTCAAGCCGTCCATGTTGGGCATACGCAAATCCATCAGGACAACATCAGGCTTCAATTTTTTGCAGAAAGTCAACGCTTCAACGCCATCAGAGGCTTCGCCCACGAGTTCGAAATCGGTTTCGGTTTCAAGAATCAAGTGCAATCCCTGGCGGATGATGAGATGATCGTCGGCGATGAGAATCTTTATCATAGCGGAATCTGGATTTTCAACGTAGTGCCTTTATCTTTATCGCTTTGGATTTCAAAACTACCATTTACCAAACGGACACGTTCTTGGATTCCCAGCAAGCCATAATGGCCCGCTGGAATCGCAGACGCGTCAAAGCCCTGACCGTCATCTTGTATCGTGACCGACAGGTTTTTGTCTTTCACTCTGACATCCACTGCCACATTCCCTGCCTGGGCATGATGCACGATGTTGGTGAGCGCTTCTGCCACAGAGCGGAGAACAGTCTCTTTAACGGGATCAGGCAAAGGCAGAGTCTGATCCGTGTGGAAAATGCAGGGGATGCCGGTCGCATCGGTGAAACGGGAAATCTCAAGACGCAGGGCAGAGTCCAGATCATCCAAAGAAGATTGACGAAGGTCGTTAATCACGTGGCGCGCATCCGAAAGTGTTGCGCGGGCTTGTCCCATGGCGTTGGCGACGATGGAGCGCGCCTTCTCAGAGCGGTTGTTGGCGAGATGCGCGTCGGCGGCTTCGAGTTGGAGGATGAGACCCGCGAGACCCTGCGAAAGTGTGTCGTGAAGTTCGCGCGCCATGCGCTGACGTTCATTGGCGATGGTAAGGTCTTCGACCTGCGCGGCATATTCGGATAATTGCCGATTGGCAGTTTCAAGTTCAGAAGCCAGCATTTGCGCCCGTTCACGCGCTTCCGCCTGGCGGGTATAGAGAGTGACGTACATGCTGACGAAAATAACGGTGGGAATGGAAGTGAGCAGCCAAAAAAACACTCCTTCCTTGGCGGTAAATAAGAGGAAGTTTGCGAGCGAAAGCGCGAGATAAAAAATAACAGAAAGAATGCCCCAGCGGTTGATGCCCAGAAAACCAATGGTTTCACCGATCAACGCCATGTAAAGCGCAAAGACCATGCCGATGTTGCCAGATAAATTGACGATCACAAAAGCCAGCGCGCTCTGGCCGAGGATGTACCAGATCACGCGTCTGCGGTTTTGAATGATGCGGTTAGCGTTCCAATGCGCGACGATGTGGATGGCAAGCAACAGCGTGAACGGGATGACCAGCCAGGATGTTCGCAGGTTTGGTTGCGCGATGAGCGACCAGATATACATCCCGACCATAACAAAAGTCATGAACGCAAAGAAGATGCGATAATCCTGTTCAACCCTGGGGGAAGATTTCATTTGCATGACGTTCAAATTCTATCCGATTATAAAATCTGCTGCCATTGTCCGAGCGGACAGTGTACGAAAGGGCAGTGTCCATTTTCCCAAAGGAGCAATGGCAGCGGTCATTTGTGTTGCATATACTAATGGCAGATAAAACAAAGGAGAATTTATGAATGCAATCGAAGTCAGGAATCTCAAGAAGTCATTTGGCGATTTTCAAGCCGTGCAGGATGCAAGTTTCAACGCGGACTCTGGTGAAGCATTGAGCCTGCTGGGGCCGAACGGCGCGGGCAAAAGCACAACCATCTCGATGCTCTCTGGCCTGCTCGCGCCGACCAGTGGTGATGCGTTCATCATGGGGTATTCCGTCACGAAAGAGCCGGAAGCCGCGAAGAAAAGTCTGGGTGTTGTGCCACAGGACATTGCTCTATATCCCGATCTCTCAGCACGCGAGAATTTGGTCTTCTGGGGCAAGATGTATGGTTTGCGCGGAGGAGCGCTCAACTCTCGCGTGGATGAAGTGCTGGAAGTCATCGGGCTGGCTGACCGCCAGAAGGATCGCGTCGACAAGTTTTCGGGCGGTATGAAGCGGCGCGTCAACATTGGTGCGGCATTGTTGCATAAGCCCGCGGTCATCATCATGGACGAGCCAACTGTCGGCATTGATCCACAGTCGCGCCGACACATTCTTGATAATGTCAAAGAACTTAATCGCCAAGGCATGACCGTGCTTTACACCACGCATTATATGGAGGAAGCCGCGGAACTCTCGCATCACATCGCCATCATGGACAAAGGCAAAATCATCGCCCATGGCACGCATGATGAGTTGATCAAAATGGTCGGAGAGCAAACGCGCATCGATATTACGCTCAACACTGAAGCCGAGAAAATTCTTTTCGTATGGCAGAAAACCGAGGGCGTATCGAAAATCGATTCATTGGATGGCAAGGTCACGGCATTGGTTGATGATTCAAATCGTGTTTTGCCGCGCCTCTTCGATGCTGCATCCAAAGCCGATGTACGCATCACGTCCGTTGATATTCAGGAGCCAAATCTTGAAACCGTGTTCCTGCATCTGACTGGCCGTGCGCTGAGGGATTGACATGAAAATTCTGGATATCGCCTTCAAAGATTTGACGCGTTCATTTCGCAGCGCCTTCGCGATCGGGATGATGGTCGTCGCACCGTTGATGTTAACGGGCTTGATCTTCTTCGCCTTCGGCGGCGCTTCAAACGGGACCTCAAGCATGCCCGCCGTTAAAGTAGGTGTTGTCAATCTGGATGTTTTACCCGCCAATTCTCCGCTCGATGCGCCGCTTGGTGAAAACATCCGTTCGATGTTTTTTGACGATAGCGTGAAATCCTGGATCACTGCCAGCGATTACCCCGATGAAAAATCTGCACGCGCCGCCTTGGATAACCAGCAGATCGGCGTTGCGGTCATCATCCCGCAGAACTTCACGGAACATTTTCTCAGCGACGCCAAGGATGTGCAGGCGTTGGTCATCAGCGACCCGACGTTATCCATCGGGCCGGCTGTCGTGCAGAACATGGTCACGATGATGGTGGATGGAGTCTCCGGCGGCGGGATTGCATTGGAGACCTTCATGGAGCGCCAGCAGGCCAATGGCATCACCACCGACCCGGCACAAATCTCAACCTGGATCGAGCATTATACCAACTGGTATGCCGACTTTCAGCGCAATCTCTTTCACCATCCTGACCAGGCTGCGTTTGTGATGGACGCGCCAGCCGCAGGTGAAACTGAAGCTGCCAATCCAATCCAAAAAATGATGGGTTTGACGATGGCAGGGCAGATGATCTTCTTCGCTTTCTTCACAGGCGCGTACTCGATGATGTCCATCTTGCGCGAAGATGAAGAAGGCACATTGGCGCGCCTGTTCACGACACCCACGGACCGCGCCTCTATTCTTACGGGCAAGTTCGTTGCCGTGTTCATCACAGTGATCCTGCAAGGATTGGTGCTGATGGTCGCAGGTCACTATGCTTTCGGAATCAACTGGGGCGAGCCTGCCGGTGTCGCGCTGGCATTGACAGGCCAGGTCATCGCGGCAACAGGGTTGAGCGTGCTGCTGATTGCCTTTGTCAAGAACTCTCGGCAGGGCGGACCCGTCCTTGGCGGTGGCTTGACGACTTTGGGAATGCTGGGTGGATTGTTCACGGCCAATATTCCCAACGCAATGCCCGCCGCATTCAACATGATCGCCAATTTCACCCCGCAGGGCTGGGCGCTCAAAGCCTGGCGCATGGTCATGAATGGACAATCCGCTGGAGATTTGCTGTTGCCGTTTGTGGTGATGACGGGCATGGGAATTGTCATGTTTGTCATTGGCGCGGTGGCGTTTAGAAAGCGGTTTGCGTAATTCGGAGATAATGAAATGAGAATTTTTGATTTAGCCCTCAAAGATCTTTCACAGATGTTCCGCGATAAACGTTCGTTATTGTTTCTCGTTGTCATGCCGATCGCATTCACGTTCTTTATGGGATTTGCATATCGAAATGTCGGCGGTGGCGCGAACGCGGATTATCGTATCCCGCTGGCAATTGTCAACCCTGAACCTGAAGCGGTGTTGAACAAGTCGCTTGTCTCACGGTTGGAATCGTCAGATGCCATGCGCGTTGAAAACATGAGCGATGCAGATGCAATGAACGCGTTGTATAAAGGCAACGTCGCAGGAGTGTTGGTGATCCTTGCGGGGTTCAGCGAGCAGGCTTCGGCGG
>JAJYOO010000213.1 GCA_021796155.1 Chloroflexota bacterium | reverse complement strand
TTTCTTTGATGCAGTGGAGCTTTGTGCCAGAGCGGTCATATTGACCTCGATTCGCTAACGCAAATCCAGCAGGGTTATTTTGTAGTAAGGGGAAGGAGCGCCATGTATATGGCGCTCCTTCTTCTTTTCGTAAATTAAGATTTACTTGCCGTTTGCCTTATCCATTGCAGCGCAAGCAGTGTTGACAGCGTCGGTCGGAGTGGCTTTGCCAGCCAATACAGCCGTCATCGCATCGCCGAATGGGCCCCAATAGTTGCCGAATTCCTTGGTCTGCAAACGCGGGGAACCAGCTGCGGCGATGTCAGCAAAAGCCTTCACCAGCGGATCGGTGGGTGTGACATCGGTGCGAGCCGCGGGATCACCAGCGTTGTTCTCATAGAGAGTCAAGCCATCTTTGCCGAAGGCGTAGAGGGCGAAGTCCACAGCAGCCTGTTGATTCTTGCTGTTCGGATTGACGTACCAGCCATCAATACCCATCATGGCTGCGGATGGGCCTTTTGGTCCAGCGGGAAGCGGCGCAACGCCCAACTTGGTGCCCATGGCCTTCTCGAAGTCGCCCAGCACCCACGGGCCATCAATGAGCATATCAAGCTGGCCTTGCGTGAAGGCGGTATCGAGTTTGCCAGAATCGGAGTCGAAGGTCGCTCCAGCTTTCTGCAAATCGCTGAAGTATTGCAAAGCATCGGAAAAGCCACCTTGATTCGCCGTGCACTTGCCAGTGCTGTCCATCAGGGTTCCACCAAAGCCACCCCAGAAGCCCCACACAAAGTAACCACCGGTGGCAATGCCGATCTTCTTGCCGGATTTGACAAGGTTCATCAGATCATCTGTCGTGGCGGGAGGGGTAGTAATCGTGCTGGTGTTGTAATACAGGCCAACAGCCTTGGCAATTCCAGGGACAGCATAAATCTTGCCGTCAACGGTCACGCCATTGATTCCGGCTTGGGTGTAGCCATCGAGTTTGCCTTGCACGAGAGAGTCGATCGGTGCGATCACGCCCATGCGAACTTCGCTACCGAGGTTGTCATTCGGAGCTGTGTACATATCTGGGCCACCGCCAGCAGCTGTATCGGTCTCGTATTTGTTGAAGAGCTGATCGAAGGGGACTTCGAGAACGGTGATCTTAACGTTCGGGTTGGCCGCCATATAGTCGCTGACGATCTTGTTGATGGTTGCTTCTTCTGAACCACCAGCATGATAGCCGTGCCAGATCGTTAATTCGACAGGCGCAACGGTTGGAGCAGTTGTTGGCGCTTCGGTTGGTGCGGGTGCCTGCGTGGCTGGTGCCGTGGTCGGGGCGGGAGTCGCTGCGGAACCGCAAGCCGACAATACAAACGCCGCTACCAGCAACACGCTGAACAATGCGAGCATTCTCTTGTTCATTTCTCGTTTTCTCCTCATTTCAAGAATAGAAATTTGAAAATTTGACTTACACGTGTTATCAAAGTGGTAAAACAAACTTGCCTAAATGGGCACCACCTCCTTTTCAATCTAAAATCCGATGTTATCGAATTGCTTGTTCTGTTTGGGCATCGAAGATATGGAATCTGTCCATGTTGAATGCCACTTGGGCTTTATCGCCCATGCGCATCTTCGAGCGAGGATCCACGCGGCCGACGAATGTGTTCTTGCCAGTCACGAGATAAAGATAAATTTCATTGCCCATCAACTCGGTCACATCCACTTTGGCTTCGACCTTTTCCGCGTGGATGTTCGGCGGGATGAAATCCGCGTCGTGAATATTTTCGGGGCGGATGCCGAAAATGATATCCTTCCCTGTGTGTTGTTCGAGCATCTTGGTGCGATTGGCGGGAATGGTGAGTGCAAAGTCACCAGTGTCTACAACCATTTTGTTTGTATCTTTGCGGAGCTTGGCCGGGAAGAAGTTCATGGCTGGGGAACCCATAAAGCCTGCCACAAACACATTGTTCGGCGAGTCATACAGGTTCTGTGGCGTATCAATCTGTTGCAACACGCCTTTGTTGATGACTGCGATGCGCGACGCCATGGTCATGGCTTCGACCTGGTCGTGCGTCACATAGATGAATGTGGTTTGCAATTGTTGATGCAGCTTGCTGATCTCGGCCCGCATCTGGACGCGCAGCTTGGCATCGAGGTTCGACAGCGGCTCGTCGAAGAGGAAGACTTTTGGCTCGCGCACGATTGCCCGCCCGACTGCAACGCGTTGGCGTTGTCCGCCAGATAGTTGGCGCGGCTTGCGGTTCAGCAGATCCTTGATTCCCAAGGTATCCGCGGCTTGCTCCACGCGGCGCTTAATTTCATCCTTCGGAACTTTGCGGAGTTTCAAGCCAAAGGCCATGTTGTCGAACACCGAAAGGTGCGGATAGAGCGCATACGATTGGAACACCATTGCAATGTCGCGGTCCTTTGGCGGAACATCATTTACGACGCGGTCACCGATCTTGATGTTGCCATCAGTGATTTCTTCCAAGCCGGCCAGACAGCGTAAAGCTGTCGTCTTGCCGCAACCCGATGGTCCGACCAGAACGAGAAATTCCTTATCATCCACTTGGATATTCAGGTCGTTGACGGCGATCATCGATTCGCCAAACTTCTTTGTTACATGATCATACGTGACACTTGCCATTTCTTCCTCCTGTCTTGAGAATATAGTGACTTAACTATACACCAAACGAGACAGGCAGGCTAGTGGATGCTGTCACAAAAGTGGAATCTTTGCGAATAATGTCAGACAAATTGGAGTAATTGGTTGTTTGATGTGGATTAGCTATCATCCGACCGAAACGCCGATCAGTTTTCCGACGCCAAAAGTCAATGCTGCTGCGACCATTCCGACCAGCACTTGGCGCATTCCTGTGTATAGAACACCGCGTCCCGTCATCAATGTGATTGCTGCGCCGATGATGAATAATCCAATCGCACTGACAGCCAGGCTGATGTAGATGGCTGTCGTCCCGGCCCAAAAGAAATATGGGAAAATCGGAAAGAACGCACCGACCGCGAACAAGATGAATGATGTAAAAGCTGCTTCATAGGCGGAGCCGCCTAATTCTTCTGGGTCAATGCCAAGTTCTTCGCGCGCGAGCGTATCTAGGATATGAGTCTTATCTTCCATCATGTGTGACGCCAACTCGTGGGCGCGGTCACCGGGCAAGCCCTTGGATTGATAAATCAACGTCAATTCTTCCAGCTCTTCTTCCGGACTTTCGGCGATTTCTTCAGCTTCCAACTTGATTTGATGTTCATAAAGTTCGCGTGAACTTTGCACGGAGAGCCATTCGCCCAACGCCATGGATCCTGCGCCTGCCAACACACCGGCTAGACCTGCAATTAATACATCCTTGTTTGAACTCGTCGCACCTGCCACGCCCATGACCAGACTCAAAATGGAAACGAGACCATCGTTCGCGCCCAAGACCGCGGCTCGTAATGCATTGCCTCCGCTGGCGCGATGACGTCCTTCCAGTTGTGCGACGGTTCCACCCGGTAAGCCGCCCGTTGAATGCGATGCCATTGTAAGCAGACGCGCATGAGATTTTTCGTCAGCCGAGAATTCTTCTGCTTCAATATCAGGCTGACCATCATACGCCTGGCTGTCCGCACGTTCGTTGGCCGTGAGAGTCGGCAAAACAAATTGCGGACCAAATCGTTTTGCCAACCAGATCATTACACTCGTTCGCCGTGAAGTTTTGCGCGGCGGAAATTTTACATTGAGATCCAAAAGTTTTTTCTCCCACACTGCGGCATGTTTTTCTTCGCTCGCTGCCAGCTTGCGATAAACGTCAGACATTTGCTGTTGTTTTTCAACTTCTGCCAGCGCAAGATACATTGCCGCCCCGTCAATTTCTTTTTGCCTGTTAGCGGCGTAACGTTTTATATCTTCTGTATTTGACATAGACCCTCCCAAGTTTAAGTTCAATCGGGGGCTTAGCCCCCGATTGAACGTTTACATTATCCTCGTTTCAACGCGTCCCAACCCGCGTATTTTGCTTCATCTCCAAGTTCAGACTCGATGCGAAGCAGTTGATTATATTTCGCCACGCGATCTGATCGCGCCGGCGCGCCGGTTTTGATCTGTCCGGTATTCAATGCAACAGCCAAATCCGCAATCGTCGCGTCTTCGGTTTCACCGGAGCGATGCGACGTGACTGCGCGCCATCCCGCGCGTTGACAAGTCTCGACCGCTTCGATGGTTTCGGTCAGGCTTCCGATTTGATTCACTTTGACGAGCAGGGCGTTGGCAGCATCCTCCTTGATGGCGCGGCGAACTCGTTCGGGGTTCGTGACCAGCAAATCGTCCCCGACAATTTGCGTTTTATCGCCGATGGCTTTGACCAGCAGCTTCCACGAATCCCAATCGTCTTGTGCGAGTCCGTCTTCGAGCGAAACAATCGGATAATCCTTCATCCACTTCGCCCAATACTCAACCATTTGTGCGCCCGTTAATTTTTTGCCTTCTTTGCGAAGGTTATATGTTTTCGATTCTTCTTCATAAAGTTCTGACGCAGCGGGATCGAGCGCGATGGCAACGTCTTTGCCGCGCCCCGCTTTGAATCCTGCTTTTTCGATTGCGGCGAGAATTACTTCAATCGCTTCGTTATTGGCTTTGAGCGCAGGCGCGTATCCGCCTTCGTCGCCGACCAGCGTTACATAACCTTTGTCTTTCAAAACCGATTTGAGCGCGTGATAAATTTCCGCGCCCCAACGTAAACCTTCTGCAAATGTCGGCGCGCCGAACGGCATGACCATGAATTCCTGCATGTCAGTGGATTGCCAATTCGTGTGCGTGCCGCCGTTCAAAATATTCATCATTGGGACTGGGATGATGTGCGCGTACACGCCGCCGACGTAACGATACAAAGGCAGACCAAATGAATTAGCCGCAGCTTTTGCACACGCGAGGCTAACTCCTAAAATTGCATTCGCTCCAAGCTTGGACTTGTTGGGTGTCCCGTCTAATTTAATTAATTCTGCATCGAGAGCTTTTTGCTCTGCCGCGTCCCAGCCAAATAAATCTTCTGCTATCAATCCGTTGACGTTGGCAACAGCCTGTGTCACGCCTTTGCCGCCGAAACGTTTCTTATCGCCATCGCGTAATTCGAGCGCTTCGTGCACGCCCGTCGACGCGCCCGACGGGACGGCCGCGCGTCCCCACGCGCCGTCTGCTAACATGACTTCGACTTCGACCGTTGGGTTGCCACGCGAATCAAGGATTTCGATGGCTGAGATGCTTTCAATTGTGGTGTCCATTTTTGACTCCTGCTGCCTCA
>JAJYOO010000009.1 GCA_021796155.1 Chloroflexota bacterium | reverse complement strand
AAACAATCCAACTCGCGTGTCAATTAAATCTGGCTTAAGAAATTTTTCTATTGCAATCTGGATGGCGCGACACGCCAGCGGCATCGCGTCGCGAACGATCTTGCTCAGACCAGATCCCATTGTCATTTGCCCGACTTCGATTCCAATTAACTTGATCGGATAATTTTTCAACGCCAGATTTAATTGACACGCGAGTTGGATTGTTTCAGCCACTCCCCAGCCATGAGCTGATTGACTATCGGATGTGAATGACGACAAGTTTTCCGTCTCAATGCAATGGATGGTTCCAACTTTTGCAGAACTGTGGACGGCATCCACGAGAATGACTGCATCGTTTTCCTGAATCAAATCTATCAATGTCAGCCCCGGCAATTCATTCGCCTCGGCGCGGACCTCGGGGCGGCTCGCCGTTTCAGGATAGTTTTCCTTCCACTGACGGACGGCCTCGAGTCCCGCGCCGTCATCGCCGCGTAGACTTTGTCCGATGCCAATCACTGCAATTTTCATTTTCACTACTTTCTACTCACTATTTTCTTTTCTCTTCCACTTTCAATTTCAAGAAATGTGTTGCACACGAAATACACGGATCATACGCACGCACTAAATGTTCTGCCGCGAGCGTTGCTTCCTCTTCTGACAGTTTAACAATCTTTGGCGCCATTGCAAACAAATCGGCTTCAATGCGTGGCAGATTCTGCGCGGTTGGCGGCGTGATTTTTGCAAATTGAACGATTCCATTTTCGTCAATCTTGTAGCGATGGTAAAGCAAGCCGCGCGGTGCTTCTGTTGCGCCCGCGCCCTCACCGGCTTTGAGTTTCAATTCAACATGTGCTGGCCCATCCGGTTTGTAATCTTTGATTAGTTGAAGCGCTTCTTCGTAAAACTGTACTAACTCGATAGCACGCGCAATCAAAGATTTATATGGATTCTTCAATGGCAATTTAATTCCAGAATCTTTCAATGCTTTTTGCGCGGCAGGCAGTAATTGTTCGTGATTCAAGTTCAAGCGCGCCAATGGACCAACTAAATATATGTTTCCATCAATCGTGTGACCATGCAATGCGTTGGAATGTTTGACGTGCTCTTCGATGTAGCGTGTTTCATAATCAGCAATGGAAACCCTATTTCCTTTGCTCGACCAGATGTCGCCTTCGATCACGGCATATTCGTCAGGGTGGTGAAGCGCCACGAATTCGTAATCAATTTCAAGGTCCGGAAAAGGAAGCGTGTTGGCCCATTTAACGGTGTCCATCGCGGCATTGAGTCCCCATTCCAAATCGGGAAGCAAAGCGTTTAGTGGCGCGGCATCTGGCCAGCTATAGAATCCGCCGACGCAGACATTGACCGGATGAACCGAACGTCCGCCGATGGCTTTCAGAATTTCATTGCCAATTTTCTTGAGGCGCAACGCGTTCCTGACAACATCCGGTGCGATGGCTGCCAGTTCAAGCGCGGATTGTTTGCCAAGCAAATCAGGAGCCTGCAACATATAAATGTGTAGGGCATGGCTTTCGATGTATTCACCGCAATACATGAGGCGTCGCAGCGCGCGAACTTGCAGAGAGATTTTGATTCCAAGTGCGTTTTCCAGCGCGTAGGCTGAACTCATTTGATAAGCAACGGGGCAAATGCCGCAGATGCGCGCGGTGATGTCTGGAACCTCCTGCAAAAAACGATCGCACAAAAATCCTTCGAAGAATCGCGGCGGTTCGTAAATATCGAGTCGAATCTCAACAGCTTGACCATTTTCAAGCTTGATGTATAAACCGCCTTCGCCTTCCACACGCGCCAAGGCTGGAACTTCAATAGTTGTCATTTTGCCTCCTTGGCCATAGCAGGAATTGCATCGGCTGTTTTGCGGAACGCTGGAGCGTATCCGCTGATGCCGCGGAATAGCCGCGCTGTTTCGCCCGGATAGCGTTCAATATTTTGAAGTGTTGCTGATAATGAATTTGGATTGCCTTCACGGAACGGCCCGAAGCATCCGTAACATCCACGTCCGTTGGCAGGGCAGAGCGCACCGCATCCGGCTTGTGTTGCGGGTCCGAGGCACGGAATGCCTTTATCAACTAAAATGCAAATCGTGCCGCGCCGTTTGCATTCCATACAAACAGAATATGGAGGAAGATTGGGTTTACGCTTATTGAGCAGGGCAACAATCACTTCAATCACTTGTGCTTTGTTAACCGGGCAACCCCACAATTCCAAGTCAACTGAAACGTGTACGGAAATCGGCGTGGCGGTTTTTAGAAAATGCAGATAGTCAGGATGTGCATAAACAACGTTGGCGAAATCGTCAGCGTTCGCAAAATTTCGTAACGCCTGAATGCCGCCCGCCGTCGCGCATGTGCCGAGCGCAATCAATATTTTGGCTTGATTGCGAATCTCTTTGATGCGTTCCAGTTCATGCGGCGTAGTGACCGAGCCTTCAACGATGGTAATATCATAAGGTGCGGGTTTTTCGGCACGCGTGGCTTCAAGAAAATAAGCGATGTCAATTGCGTTTGCTAAATCGAGTAAATCATCTTCCATGTTCAAGATGGAAAGTTGGCATCCATCGCAGGATGAGAATTTGTAGACCGCGACCGTCGGTTTGCGGTTGGGCATTAGAACTCCTCCACATTGAAATACGGCTGAAGCGCGTCGAACCGGAAGACGGGCCCGTCCTTGCAAACGAAGTAAGGTCCAAGCTGACAGTGCCCACACGAGCCTTGTCCGCATTTCATGTTACGTTCGAGCGAAACGAAAATATTTTCCAGTGGGATGCGTCGCGCCAGTGCTTCGAAGATCACGAAGCGGATCATGATTTCTGGACCGCAAGTGAGCACTGCAGTTTTATGCGCGTCGATTCGAAACTGGTAGAACCACATCGGCACGACGCCGACGCGTCCCTGCCAGTTTGCGTCGCCGCGGTCAACGGTTATTTCTACGTCGATGTCTGCCTGTCGCCACCTATCGTATTCGGATGTGTACATCAAATCGCTGGCTGTACGCGCACCATAGAGCAAAGTAACTTTGCCATATTTTTCGCGATGGTGCATGATGTAATAGATGGTAGGGCGTAAAGGAGGTAATCCAATACCGCCGCAAGCGATGAATATATCTTTGCCCTCCATTTCGTACATTGGCCACGATGAGCCAAATGGGCCGCGTAATCCGACTACATCGCCGACTTTGAGGCGGCTCACGGCGCGGGTCACATTACCCACGAAGCGAATGGAGTGCCCAATATTGTCGCGGTCTTCAGCATCGGAGCTGATTGAAATTGCGGATTCGCCGAACCCTGGAACATAGATCATGTTAAATTGTCCGGGCTTGAAAGAATAGTCCGCTTGTATGGCAGGATCAACGAACTTTAACCAGTAGGTGGAAACATCTGAGGTTTCGTTTGTAATGGCCGTTATCTCAGCCCAATTCGGTTCAAGAGGTCCACTCGTTTGTTGTATGCGCGGTGTTACGATAGTTGCTGTCTGTAGTGCAGACATTAATTTGTCTCCTTTCGCAATGCGGCAACTTCCTCTGTTATGTCAATTCCTGCCGGGCACCATGTAATACAACGACCACAACCAACGCATCCGAGTGTGCCGTGTTGCTCCTTCCACGTGCCAAGCTTATGAGAAAACCACTGGCGATAACGCGACGCAATCGTCGGGCGCGTGTTGCCGCCAGCCAGATATGAGTAGCCCGGATTGAAGCACGAGTCCCAAACGCGTGTGCGGCTGGTTGTTTTGCCGTCAATACTCATTTGATCAACCGCGTCCCAACAGAAACAAGTTGGGCAAACCTGCGTGCAGTTTCCGCAGCTCAAACAACGTTCGCCAATTGCTTTCCAATGGGATGAGTCCAGATTCTTTTGAATAAGTTCTGGCAAATCATTCGTATCAAGTGTTCGCCCCATTTGCTGAGCCGCGCGTTCGATTGCATGATCGGCCGTAGTCAACATAAATCCGCTGGCGTCTTCATATTCGATTCCAGCAAGTAGGCTGCGCGCCAATTCCGAGCCGATGGTCAGCAGAAACACGTCGTCAAGTTCGGTCAGGTTGATGTCGAATCCATCTTTGACGCGCGGCCCGCTTTCCGTCGAAACACAGAAGCAAGTCCCTCCGGGAGATAAGCAATTCACCGATATGATGAAAACATTCTGGCGGCGCTCGCGGTAGATCGGATCAGTGAAGTCAGATCGCATAAAAATATTATCTTGAATTTGGATGGCCGTCAGCTCACAAGCGCGTACGCCGATGAATGCGTAGCTCGGAGTATCGGGTTGAGAATCGAGCGTTTCCCATTCATTGCCGTTTTTTCTAAGTGTGAACAAATCTGTGCATGACGGAAACAGGAATTGCTTCCACGATTGCGCGCCGGGGATGGCGTCGAAGTAATGTTTGTGATCAGTTTGAACTAATCGAAACGAGCCTGCTTTTTGCTCGGTGATATAGCCATAAGGCAATTCATCGAGGCTTTTAATTTGCTCATAAACGAGAGTCTCATCCTTGGCTCGTGGGCCAATGGTCTGATAGCCTTCCCCTTGCAAACGTTTCAAAATGATGTTGAAGACCGGCTTCTGGATTGCGATGGTGCTTCCGATTTCCGGACGACGGCTATTTGACATTTTGTGACTCCGGATTGGCAAACATATCGAGAAGCTGCAAACGCGTGACTAACAGGCGACTGGCAACAATGTTGGCGAGTCGGCGCATCACAATGTAGCCAAGATCATGATCATCCTCACACGCCTGACGCAATTTTTTCGCATCAACGGCGATCACCAGGCTTTCCATTACGGCCGCCGCGCCTGCTGTTCTCTGATGAACACTTGGCGTAACGCTTGACCATCCAAACACGTCCAGCGGTTCGGCGGTTGAAATACGAATCTTGCCGCGGTGGGGGACAAAGATATTCAGTGCGATTCGTCCTTCCACAACGATGTACAAATAGTCTTCGCTGTCACCCTCGCGGAACAAAATTTCGCCAGTGGCCACTTTTCGTAAGTGCGACATGGCAACGACTTTTAGCAGGTGTTCCGGTTTAAGTTCGCTAAACCAGGAAATTTTCTGAAGCTCTGTTTTGATTTCATCTGCGATTTCCATTTTTCTCCTAAAGGTATGACGTCTGTCATAATTTGTACTTTTTTTCACAAATAAGCGGTAGTGCGTTCTGTCCTATATCTATTGGCTGCTTGTCATACATTTGATGTCTGGATATGTTAAAATGCTTGGCAATTCAATCGGAGTCGAAATCATGAAGAACATCATTCAATCTGTGAAAGGCACGCGCGAGTTCTATCCAGAGCAAATGGCGCTTCGCAATTTCATCTATGAAAAGGTGCGCGCTGCTTCGCAGGCATTTGGTTATCAGGAATGGGATGGCCCTTTCATTGAATCAATTGATCTCTATGCCGCCAAGTCGGGGGAGGAACTGGTCAAGAAGCAGTCATTTGTGTTTGAAGACCGTGGCGGCGACTTGGTGACGCTGCGGCCCGAGTTGACGCCATCTCTCGCGCGCATGATAGCGGCGCGCCAAAATGAATTGACTTTCCCTTTGCGTTGGTGGTCATTCGGTCCGTTTTGGCGCTATGAGCAGCCGCAAAAAGGGCGCTCCCGCGAATTCTTTCAATGGAATATTGACATGTTAGGCGTCAATTCACCGGAGGCAGACGCGGAATTGATCGCGGTGGCCGCGGCGTTTTTGCGTTCGGTCGGTCTGGACCCTGAGCAGGCTACCGTTTTCGTGAACGATCGGCGTCTGATGGATTCCCAGTTCGACGCACTTGATATCCTGCCGCAAAATCGGTTGGACGTTTCCAATCTGATTGATCGCCGCTCGAAAATGGATTCTGCCAAATGGGACGCGAATGCTTTGGAACTTGGCTTGAGCAAAAAACAAATTGATGGATTGAAAGATGTTCTTGGCAATTATGAGTTGTGGAAAAAGAACGAGAGCTTGACCCGGCTGTTTACAGCATTGGAAGCTTTAGGTGTCAGAGAATATGTCAAGTTTGATCCCAATATTGTGCGCGGCCTTTTGTACTACACTGGCACAGTCTTTGAAGCTTTTGACATCAGTGGTTCTTTGAGGCGCGCGATTTTAGGCGGTGGTCGTTATGACAATTTACTTGCCGATGTGGGCGGCCAGACACTCCCAGCGGTTGGGTTTGCAATGGGTGATGTTGTCACAGGAATTGTTTTGCAGGAAAATGGCCTTGTTCCAGAATTTCTCCCGACCCCAGCTTCTGTATTGGTTACAGTGTTTGATCAAAGTATGTTGGCGAAGTCTTATGCGTTGTCAGCAACCCTGCGAAAAGCTGGTTTGAAGACGATGGTTTATCCCGAACCAGCCAAGCTGCAGAAACAATTTAAGTTCGCAGATAAAATGAATCTTCGTGTTGTGATTACTGTCGGGCCGGATGAGGCGGAAAAAGGCCAAGTCGCGGTCAAAGATTTGAAAAGCGGCGACCAGCAAATCGTCCCGGAAGGCACGGTGATCGAATTTGTCCAGCGACTCCTTGATAGTCAATAGTGGTAATGATATAATCCCGCTCGCTTGAAATATGGTGCCTGTAGCTCAACGGCAGAGCGCCACACTGTGGATGTGGATGTTGTGGGTTCGAAACCCATCAGGCACCCAGAACGCCCTCGCTATGAAGGCGTTCATTTTTTAAGGGTCTTTATCAGATAATAGACTAATGTACGAATGGTGTTTCGGTGATGCCAATTTCTGGTTATATCCCGATGCTGGTTTATTACAGAATCGTTAAATTAACATAAATGATAAGAAATTGACTTGCCATTTTTAACCGAGTGAATATAATACCCTTAACTCTCTGTTAAACTTCAGAGAAATTTACAAGAAAGGAGAATAAGAAAACCATGTTATTCGCTCCTAAAGAAAAAGGTCAAGGCCTGGTGGAATATGCGCTGATTCTTGTTTTGGTTGCCATTGTTGTTATCGCGGCGTTGATGATCCTCGGCCCGATCATCGGCAACACCTTCAGCACTATTAATAACAGCCTTACCAACGTGTAGTCCTGTTTCATGCTCCCAGCGAGCGGGTGGGACTCTGTCGGACAGACAGAGTCCCACTTTTTTTACCAATGGATTTGTCATTTTTTCCTGTATAATCATGTTATAGAATTGCTAAAAATGTTACAAGAGAGGAGAAGCATATGCGCCGTGGACGAGTTATAACTTTCCTACTCCTGATACTGATCGTGGTAGTTGGATTGGTGGTGGCCTTTTTTGCTCTACGCACCCTGCTTCAAAACCAGACAGCTCAACAGCCGGTACAAACCAATGTTCAGATCTATATAGCCGGGCAGAACATTCCGCAGGGCGGGCAAATTACCGAAGGGATGTTAGCCACCATGAGCATCCCTCAGAGCCAATTGACAGCAGGCGAGTTCACTGTGGATCGCAAAGCAGAATTGCTTACCAAGGTTGCCAAGTATCCGATAGACCAGGGCGTACCGATCACAAGCGCTATGGTTACCGATGCTTCGCAGGCTGTTGCAATTGCTGGGCCGCAGTGGGCGGCTTTGATTCCACCGGGCATGATCGCGGTATCTATCCCCGCTAGTCGTTTGTCGTTGGCTGCTTATGGAATCAACGATGGCGCGCATGTGAACGTTAATGCGTGTTTCCTGTTTGTGGATGTTGACCCCAGTTTCCAGAGCATCCTTCCTAATCACACCGCCGCACTAACCGGTACGGGTTTCCCGCAAAATGCGTTACCTGTTCTGGCCTTGGGCGTCAATTCGGGTGGGGCTGGGTCCGAACAAGGACGCTTGGAATTGGAGCCATCATTGCAGCAGCCATTTTATGTGGTTCCGTCCGAAGCCCAACGGCCTCGGCCGGTTTGTCAGACTGTTTTGCAAGATGTAGTTGTTATGAAGCTTGGGAACTTCCCGTTGACAGCAACAAATACACAGACTGCTCAACAGCCGCAGCAGCAGCAACAACAGCAAGCGGTTACCCCGCCGGACATTGTCACTTTGATCGTTTCGCCGCAGGATGCAAATACGCTTTTCTACATGGTTTATACCAATGTGCAGATTATGATGACTTTGCGTAATCCCAATGACCAATCGCGTTCTGCGACCGAGGCGGCTACTCTGCAATTCTTGTTGAGCCAGTACAACATTCCTGTGCCGGCGAAACTGCCTTATGCCACACAACCTCGAATCGATGCGTTGACGGCTCCAACACTTCCAAACGATACGGTCACAGTGAAACCTTCCAATCCGTAGGAAGTCCCATTGAATGAAATTTATTTGGTGAATATTTTTGTATAAGGAGATGTATGGCTGCTGGAGATAAAATCCGGGTCTTGATTGTAGACGACGTTGCAGACACCCGCGAAAATGTGCGGAAGCTGTTACAGTTCGAATCGGATGTCGAGGTTGTCGGCGCGGCGCGATCAGGCAAGGAAGGTATTCAGCTTTCGCAGGATCTAGACCCGGATGTTGTCCTAATGGATATCAACATGCCGGATATTGATGGCATTTCTGCGACGGAAACGATCCGGCAAAAATCTCCGCAGGTTCAGGTGGTCATCTTATCGGTTCAGGGCGACCAGAACTACATGCGCCGAGCAATGTTGGCGGGCGCACGCGATTTTCTTACGAAGCCGCCAATGGGCGACGAGTTAATTTCGGCGGTCCGCCGCGCCGGCGAAATGTCACGCGTGGAGCGGAGTAAAAATGCTCAAGCTCGCGTAGTTCCAGTGATGCCCGGTGGTCCATCAGCGCTTGTTCCAACGAATATCGGATTAGCCAATGGCAAGATTGTGACCGTTTACAGTCCCAAGGGTGGGACAGGTTGCACAACACTGGCAGTCAATCTTGCCATTGCTCTTCATAATGAAGATACGCGTGCTGTCCTTGTGGATGGAAATCTCCAATTTGGAGATGTTACTGTCTTTCTGAACGAGCAAGGCAAGAATACAATTTTGGATCTTGCGCCGCGCGTGGACGAACTGGATGCAGATATCGTTGAAGAGATCATGATTAAACACGAAGCATCCGGCGTCCGCGTTTTGGGAGCGCCTCAACGACCCGAACAGGCGGAGAAGGTTTCCGCAGAACAATTTTCCAAGGTCCTTAATTATCTTCGCCAATTGTATGCTTATGTTGTTGTGGATACTGCTCCCATTCTGACGGACATTACCCTTGCGGCTATTGATACCAGCGATATTATTGTCCTTCTAACCACACAAGACATCCCTGCCATCAAGAATGCCCGCTTATTCCTTGATCTGTTACAGACGATGGGCGTTGGACGCGAGCATATTGTCTTTGCAATGAATAAATTCGATAAGCGGATTGCCATTACTCCAGATAAAGTTGGCGAGAATTTAAAGCAGGAAATCAAAGTCGTTGTCCCGCTGGATGAACGCTCTGTGATACCATCTGTTAATCGTGGTGTTCCTTTTATGCTGGATAATAAGGCGCAGCCGGCCGCGAGAGGTGTTTTTAGTTTGGCAGAAGCGGTACGTGCTCAGTTGGCCGCCCTTGAAGCAAATGCATTGCCAACTGGTAAGCGCTAAGGAGAAAGATCATGTCACTGCTCAAGCGTATTGAACAAGGGCAGGGAAGCCAGGGACCGCAAGGCCCGACGCCTCCTTCGACTTCAGGTGGGGGGCAGAATAGTGGTGGAGGAGGCGACAGTTCGCGTCTTTCCTCCTTGCAGGCGAGGCGCGTTAATGCCCCAATCACTTCACCGCAAGCTGGTTCTTACTTCGACCTGAAGACGCGTGTCCAAAATAAACTGCTCGCCGAACTTGACCCGTCCATGGACGTTACCAGGACAGACGAGGTTCGACGGACGATCCAGGACCTTTTTGAGCAAATACTTACTGAAGAAAACATCGTTCTTTCCCGACCCGAGCGGGCACGCCTCTTCGAGCAAATCGCCGCTGAAATCCTTGGCTTTGGTCCGCTTCAGCCGTTGCTGGAAGATGACACCATTACAGAAATCATGGTCAATGGTGCAAAGAATATTTACATTGAACGCAAGGGCAAAATCCACCGTGTGCCTGTAACATTTGAGAATAACGACCATGTTCTTCGGATTATTGACCGCATTGTTGCTCCGCTTGGTCGGCGCATTGACGAGGCCAGCCCGTACGTTGACGCTCGTTTGCCTGATGGCTCGCGCGTGAATGCTGTCATCGCGCCAATTTCGCTGGTGGGTCCCGTGCTTACGATCCGAAAATTTGCGCGCAATCCAATCACGGTTGAGCAACTGGTCCAGTTCGGTTCCATCAGTGCAGAAGCCCTGCAGTTCGTAAAAGCCTGTGTGGAAGCTCGCTTGAACGTTGTCATTTCTGGAGGCACTGGTTCAGGCAAAACGACGCTTCTGAACATCCTCTCCAGCTTCATTCCCGGCGATGAGCGCATCGTCACAATTGAAAACGCAGCGGAACTTCAGCTTCGCCAGGAGCACGTGGTCACACTGGAGTCCCGTCCGCCCAACATTGAGGGCCGCGGCGAAATCACGATCCGCGCTCTTGTAATTAATGCGCTACGTATGCGCCCTGACCGGATTATCGTGGGAGAAATTCGCGATGAGGCGGCCCTGGATATGCTGCAGGCCATGAACACAGGCCATGATGGTTCCATGACCACTTTGCACTCGAACAGCCCTCGTGATACCTTGTCCCGTCTTGAAACCATGACGCTTATGGCAGGCATGGACCTTCCAGCGCGCGCCATCCGCGAGCAGGTGTCCTCGGCGATTGATGTGGTGGTGCATCAATCACGTATGCGCGATGGAACTCGTAAAGTGGTCAACATTACAGAAGTGAGCGGCATGGAAGGCGATGTTATTACCATGACCGACATCTTTGTCTTTGAGCAAACGGGTATAGATAACGGGCAGATCCTTGGCCGCTTACGGCCAACCGGCCTACGTCCCAAATTCATGGACAAGATCGAAGCGGCGGGCATCCATTTGCCCCCCTCTATTTTTGGTATTGGCGAGCGTCGCCGTTATTAGTTGATATAGAAAAAGGAAGACGGCAAGCCATGTCTTTGTCTCTGATAATCATCATCGGTGGGATTGTGCTGATCGTAGTTTTGATCATCGGTGTGGTCGTTTCCTCGTCCAGCGAACGGACGTTGGTGGAACAACGCCTAGGTCAATATCTGGGCGAAGAGACGTCAGCCACTGGCCAACAACAAGCCCAACGTTCTGCCCTGACCGACTGGGTTTCCAAGCGCGTCGAGCGGACCTCGTTTGGCGACGGGATCAAACGCGATCTGGCGCGCGCCGATCTGAAGTTCAAAGTCGGCGAATACTTTGCACTGATCTTTTTCTCCGTGATTGCCATCGGCGGATTGACTTGGGTGATCGGCGGACGAAATATTATTTCATTCCTGATTGGCGCAGTCGTCGGCTTTTTTGCTCCCGGCTTTTACGTACGTCAACAGCAAACCCGACGGTTGAACCGATTCAACGATCAACTCGCCGACATGCTTAACCTAATGGTCAACGGTTTGCGCGCTGGCTATTCGACTATGCAGGCGATGGAAGCGGTTAGTAAGGAATTGCCTTCGCCAATTTGCGACGAGTTCCGCCGCGTGGTTCAGGAGATGCAGATCGGCATCCCGATGGAAACCGCGTTGGATAATCTTCATCGTCGTATCCCAAGCGATGACCTTGATTTCGTTATAACTGCAATTAACGTTCAACGCGAGGTGGGTGGCAACCTATCTGAGATTCTGGATACGATTTCGTTCACGATCCGCGAACGTGTCAAGATCAAAGGCGAGATTCGCGTATTGACATCCCAGGTGCGCGCTTCGGGCACGTTGCTGTCGTTAATCCCCATTTTTCTGACTGTGGTCTTATGGTTCCTCAACCCCCAGTATCTTATGTCTTTTATGGATGCTGGCATTTATTGTGCTATTGGCGCTGGCGCGCTAGTGGTAATACTAATTGGCCTCGGATATTTCATCATGATGCGTATCGCGGATATTGAGGTGTAGTCATGAATACGGAAGTCCTGATCATCGCTATCGTGATTGGAGTGATCCTTGTAAGCGCCATCCTGTTGATCATTGCGGGATTGCGGACATCGCAGACCGCGCAGGAAGAAGATCCTTTGATGGCTCGCCTCGCCGAAGCTACGCAGCGCGGTGATGTGGTTTCCTCTCTCGAACAAATCGAGATGCAGCAGCCATTTAACCAGCGCGTATTGATTCCACTTTTACGACGCGTCGGTGAATTCTCCGCCCGTTTTACGCCGCAAAAGGCGCTGGAGGATACAAACAAAAAATTGGAATTGGCCGGCAATCCAGGCCGTGTGGACGCGGCGACCTTCCTTGCCTCGCGTTTCGTTGTCGCTTTGGTCTTCGGCGGCCTGCTCTTGATGATTGGCGTCCTGGCACAAACATGGACGGTTGGACAAACCACGCTGGCGGTTGGTGTTTTTACAGTGATTGGTTTTTTCTTCCCACAATTGTGGCTACAGGGCCGTATCAACGCGCGCCAGAGGGAAATCCGCAAGGCCATGCCGGATGCGCTTGACTTGTTGACGATCTGTGTGGAAGCCGGGTTGGGATTTGAAGCTGCAATGTCGAAGGTTAGCGAGAAATGGCAGAACGAACTTTCGCTTGCATTGTTGCGAGCTATCCGTGAGATTCAATTGGGCAAGCCGCGGCGTGACGCATTGCGCGATATGGCGGATCGAATTGGGATTCCGGAAATGACCAGTTTCGTAGCCGCTGTCATTCAAAGCGAAATTTTGGGTGTGAGTCTGGCAAAGGTCCTTCGAATTCAGTCGGATCAAATGCGCGTCAAGCGCCGCCAACATGCGGAAGAAGAAGCGCATCAGGCGCCAATCAAAATGATCATTCCGCTAGCGTTGTTGATCTTCCCATCCATCTTCATTATCTTGTTGGGACCTGCTGGGATCCAAATCTCCAGGACTTTGGGTGCTGGCGGATTTTAAAATCCGTGTGCGGGGGTAATCAGTGATCAGGCCGCCACTTACTTATTCGTTATACCGATCATTTTGGAGCGGATTGGATTTGTTGTTTCCTCCGGTTTGCGGCGGATGCGGCAAACCCGGTTCGCGCTGGTGTGATAATTGCCAGCGGAATGTTATTATGTTGCCGGGACCGCTGTGTGATGTTTGCGGCATCCCGGTCAATGCGCCGGGTCTTTGTGCGGACTGTCAGCGGACGCGGCCTCGATTTAACGCTCTCCGCTCCTGGTCCGCGTTTGACGCACCGGTACGTAATGCACTCCATCGTCTGAAGTATCGCCGCGATGTTGGTTTGGGCGACGCGCTTGCAGCGCAATTGTCCGAATTTGTCGCGGCGTTGAATTGGCCGATAGATTGCATCGCCCCGGTTCCGCTTGGACAAAAGCGCCTGCAAGAACGGGGTTATAATCAGGTTGCGTTGATTGCGCGTCCGCTTTCGATGGCAATGAGAATTGACTTTGCGGCGGATGCGCTCAGCCGAGTCCGTGAGACCCGATCTCAAGTCGGGTTGACAAAACTGGAACGCCGCGAGAATGTTCGTGAGGCTTTCCAGTCAAAACCAAAGCGAGTCATCAATCGTATAGTTTTATTGATGGATGATGTTGCTACAACCGGTTCCACTCTTTCGTCCTGCGCCGCGGCGCTTTATGCCGCGGGAGCGCGGGACGTTTTTGCTTTGACGGTGTCTCGCGCACTGACTCGTCATGGCTTGACCAGCGCGTGAGTTGATTGGTCTGCACCCACAATATTTTACGAGGAGGCTCCTATGGCTACCCAAGTGGACGTTCAGGCCCGTAACATCCGATTGACAGATCGCATCAAAAAACACGTGGAAGGACGGGCCGGCAAGCTCGATCATTACCTGCCGGTCATCGAAGAGACGTTTGTCGAGCTGACCCATCACAAATCAGCGCGCAACGCCAATGACAGGAACGTTGCCCAGATCACAGTTCGAGGCAAAGGCTTGCTCCTGCGAACCGAAGAACGCGCGGATGAAATCCTTGTTGCCTTCGATAGCGCGTTGGAAAAGCTCCAACGGCAAATGGAACGTTACAAAGGCAAACATTATCATGGCCGCGGTGATGGACGTTCTGCGGCGGAGGCGGTCGAAGAGGAAGCCCCCGCGGACGAGACGGGTGAGTTGCCGCCGTTGATCGCGAAGCGCAAGCAGTTCCGCATCCTGCCCATGAACGAACTTGAGGCGCTCGAACAGATGAATTTGCTCGGCCACGATAATTTCTTTATTTTCTACAATGCCGAAACCGGAAAGATCAATGTGCTGTACCGCCGCCGCGATGGCTCTTATGGATTGATCGAGCCTGAGATCGGATAGGCAACACGCGAACGTCAATGATTGCACTGGCCCGGCGGATTGTCGGGCCAGTCTTGTCGGAGAAAAAATGGAAAATTTTGATTTTGATGATGAAGTGTCGGATACCAGGCTGGCAGATAGCGGCGTGGATTTGTCCGCGACCGAAACGGCTGTTTTGGAACTATTGCGAGCGATTGGCGAGCGTCCCGAACGCGAAGGACTCAAGAATACGCCCAAACGCGTGGCGCGAATGTACACCGAATTGTTGAGCGGTTATCATGCTGACCCTGCAAAGATCATCAACGGCGCACTGTTCAATATTACGTATGACGAAATGGTCATCGTGCGCGATATCGAGTTTTATAGTCTGTGCGAACATCATTTGCTTCCGTTCATGGGACGCGTCCATGTGGCTTACATGCCGCGCGGAAAAGTAATCGGGCTTTCCAAAATCCCGCGCATCGTGGATATGTATGCGCGCCGCTTGCAGGTCCAGGAACGGATGACGCGTCAAATCGCGGACTTGTTACAGGAAGTTCTCGAGCCGCAGGGCGTGGCAGTTGTCGTCGAAGGATTGCATCTTTGTTCGATGATGCGCGGCGTGAAAAAGCACGATGCGCGCATGACAACTTCAGCAATGCACGGCGCGTTTCGCAATAATTCTGCCACGAGACAGGAATTTTTGGATAATATCAGCCGTGGAGCTGGCCCGCTCCAAATTTAGCGGAAAAGATATTCCTAAGCACCAAGGTCATGAATAGGGGGAGGCTAAAAAATAGATTCTATTTTTCACCTTTGTGTACTTCGTGTTTAAAACTCGCCACTACTGACTTCAAAATTTCAGAACGCTTTTCAATCCAGGTCGCGGAACGCATCTGTTCTGCGACCTGGATTATTTTTTCATGTGCGATAGGATGAACAATTTCTGGCGCCAATTCCGCCAGCGGCACGATGACGAATGGATAATTCCACTTTTCCAAATTGACCGGCTCATCATCAATAAGGATCAAATCAAGGTCAATTGTGCGCGGCGCATTTTTATCTGATGTCCGTTTGCGTCCTAGCGCAGTTTCAATTGGATGGACCAGTTTTTCTTTCAAGTTGCCGCGGGGCAGTGATGTTTCCAGCAACACACATGCATTCAGGAAATTTGGTTGGCCGGGCGCGCCGACGGCATGAGATTCCCACGCGCTTGAAATTGCACGAACGGTTCCAAAGCCATTGAGCAGATCAATAGCTTTTGGCAAATTGATTTCGGGCTGGATGTTTGAACCGATGCTCAGATAGACTCGATGCAAATCAATCCTCGCCGTAGGTGACCTGAGTGCCACGGCTGCGCTCGACTTCCACGCCGACCGATTCCGCGAATCGCACTGCTCCCGGTTTCTCGACGCGGACAATCACTTTCTCGACGCCTTTTTCCTGTAGGCAAATTTTTGCGAGATCATTTGCCAGCGCTTCAACGGTCAGGCGTTTGGCTGTTTCGGCGTGAGCCTGCGCTTTCTTTGCCAGCGTCCGGTAATTGACACAATCTTCGATGTTATCGGTTTCCGCCGCGCGGCGTGTGTCTGTGAAGACTGTGATATTGATCAGAATTTCCTGCGGCTTTTCGCGCTCCCAATCGTTGATGCCGATGATGCCGCGTGCGATCAAATCTTTGATGATGACTTTGTCCATCGTTCCTCCTAGACCAGGTGGCGGCCTCCGTCTAAATGGATGATCTCGCCGGTGATGTAATTTGGTCCTGTCAATAAAAGGATCAACGCTTCTTCGAGTTCTTCCGGTTTACTCCAGCGTCCGGCAGGAATATTTTTCAAAAAACCTTCGCTGGCGGGTTTGTCTGCTGGCGGAAGGATTGCGCCCAATGCCAGTCCATTGACCAAAATATTTGGAGCCAGACTGACTGCCAATGACTTTGTCATCGCGGCCAGCGCGGCCTTGCTGATCGTGTAGGGAAAATGATCCGCGCCGGGACGAAGTGCGCGCCAATCCAAAATGTTGACGATGCGGCCAATAACGCTGGTATTGCTCAAGGCGGCGAGAGCAGGTGATGAAAGCTGATTCGCAAAAGCCTGACTCAAAAGAAACGGCGCAGTCAAGTTGATTGCCAAATGGCGTTCCCAATCTGATGGTTTTGTTTCCTGCATCGTAAGCGGTTCAAAGATCGCGGCGTTGTTGACCAATGCGTAAAGCGTGCCGATTTCATTCGCCCGCGAAATTAGGTTCGCGACCTCGTCGGCCTGGCTCAAATCAGCTTGAACAGTCCACGCTTTCCGTCCGAGCGATGCGATTTCTTTTTTCGTTTCGTCCGCTTCAAATTGTGAATTCCCGTAATGAACGATCACGTCTGCGCCTGCACGCGCACAGGCGATACTCAAAATTTTTCCAACACGTCGCGCTGCGCCCGTCACCAAAATCAATTTGCCGTTTAGCGGAGAAGCATTTGTCTGCATGACTTGAAAATTTTATCATCACTTGCTAGACCACGCGGCTGCCGAAAAACTGACCGTAATTGTCCAATTCTTGACGCCTGTTTTCGGAAGTGATAATATCTTTGAGCATCGAGGCAATATCATCAAGGCAAACACAAATCAGAGAGAGGTGTCATTTATGATGAAAAATCAGAACGCGCCAGCTTATACGGGTGATATCGCCGCACAACAACTTGAGGGCCAGGAATATACTTCTAAGAATCAAGAGATCAACTTCACCGACGAGCAACACGCAATTTGGGCTGACCTGTTCGCCGGGATACACCAGCCTTATTTGCTGGAACATGTCTGCAAAGAATATAAACACGGATTGACATTGTTGCGGCTCGACCCGCTTCACATCCCGACTGTGGCTTGTCTCAACGAACACATCACGCCGCACACGGGCTGGCGCATCGAGCGGACGGTTGTGCGCTATACGCCTGCCGATGATTGGTATAAGAAATTTGCCCAGCATATTTTTCTGATCACCGATTACCTGCGGACGCGCGACCAAATGGAGTTCACGCCCGAACCCGATATGTTCCACGACATCTTCGGGCATCTTCCATATCTGACGCAGGAGTTTTACGCGCACATCGAAGATAAATTCGCTCCCGCTTATTTGAAAGCGACTCCGGACGAAAGGGAAGTTATCAAACGCCTGGCGTGGTACAGCACCGAATTTGGATTGGTGGTCGAAGATAATCGTCTCAAAGTCTTTGGCGCCGGGACAATCTCAGGCCGCGCGGAACTGACGAACACGATCATGGAATTCTACCGGCTTGGACGCGATGGCGTGATTGATTACACGGCCAATATCTTTGAGCAAATTCAGGAAAATTTCCTGAAGCACAAGAACGATATTCACCGCATCATTGACGGCGTGAACGGATTGCATCGCGGCGGACAGATGTCATCGCAGGAAAAAGGCTGGAATGTTGTCCATGCCTTGTACGAAAAATTGGGAATCGCGCGCGACGTATATTTCGGTGGCGAGGTCATCATCGCGCCGTTCGACATCGAGACGATTGCGCTGATACCAAAGACGGTTTATGCGTTCAACCCGATGTTCTTCGTTTGTGAGTCGTTCGAGCAGATGGATGCCCTGCTCGACTCTTATTTGAAGCCGATTGCGATGAGGAACTAACATAATAGACTTACTGCATCGTCCTGAGCGGAGTGCAGCGACATCGTACTCGAAGAGTAAGTCGAAGGATGTAAATACGCTTCGACTGTGGAGCAAAAAACGCACCTCCGCTCAGCGCGAAGTTGATATAGGAATCTTAATAGAACCAGTTGCTCAAAACAGGCTCGCCGTTGTTGATGAAACGGCGAGCCTGTTTTATTCCTTGCTCGATTTTCTTTTTGCAGTTGCCGATTTTGTTTTACTGGATGCTGTCTTCTTGACGCTTCTTGTTGTTCGAGCTGGTGCGCTTTGCATTTCGCGTTTTGTTTCCACTATTGGCTTGACTTCTTTGGCAACAACAACTTCTGCCGGGACAACGCGAGGCTTCAATAATTCCAAAGCGACCAGCGAAACTGCCAATATTATCCACGCGATGACTTGCGCGGAGCGGACTCCGCCGAGGATGAGTGTGCTGTCGCCGCGGAAAGCCTCGATGATGAGGCGGCTGGCGGACGTCAGTGCGGCGAAGAGCAGGAAATCGCTGCCGGGGTTGGAATCCGCTTTTTTGAACCAGATCACGCCGAAAGTCAGGAGCGATGCGATGATCTCATAGATTTGAGTCGGCTGTCGCGTCGCACCCCACATATAGATTCCCCACGGCACAGTGGTTTCGATTCCAAATGCCGCGCCGGATGCGAGATGCGAGAATCCGATCCCGATGGCGAGCAAAGCAAAGAATGGTGTCAGTGCGTCCAGCGTCGGCCACATGGACATGCCTTTCCGCTGGCCGTAAACGAAGCCGACGATCAATGCGGCGGCTAACGCTCCGAGATTGTCGAAAGCTGACGTGTTGAGAGAAATCAAACTGAGCGGACTCTGCGCGAACGCCGAAAGATGTTCAAGCGCGTAGAAGACTCGTCCGCCAAGCAGATATGCCAGGACGATATAAAAGATCAGATTGCTGACAAGCTGTTTATCGGCGCGATAACGAGTCGCACGTTTTTCGGCCAATGAAATGCCGATCCATGCGGCAGCGACGAGAAGAATCAAATCGCGAGGTGGGGCGAAGATGTTTCGGAATAAGTCAAGGATCATAATTTGGTTAGCAAGTTAGAGAGTTGGCTTTAATGACTCTTGTCATCAAAGTGGGCGATGTTCGCTTGTCGCTCACTCGCCCGAAGGTTGGAAGGTGTTTGCATGGCATGATAGGAGATTGCTTCGCTGCGCTCGCAATGACGGGTGTGTCAATTTGCCGGGCTGTTTAGGATGGTTTCGATGTCGGTTTGAAGCAAGGCGTCAGATATTTGACCAACGACCGTATCCGCGATGGTTCCGTCGCGGTTGATGAAGAAGCTGGATGGCAGTGAGCGCAGATTGTATTTGACGCCAAGGTCGCCGGTTTCATCGAGCAGGATGGGGAAGGTGAGTCCATATTGCATCACGAACGGGACGATGTCGAGCGGATTATCCTGCGCGGTGGCGTTGACGCCCAGTACAACGAATCCCTGGTTTTGATATTGCTGATAGAACTTTTGAATGGTCGGCATTTCAGCTCGGCAGGGTGGACACCATGTGGCCCAAATATTCACCAGCACGGCTTTGCCTTTGAGTTGCGAGAGCGTATAGGCTGTTCCGGTCGGCGTCTTCAGCGTGAAGTCTGGTGCGAGGAAACCCTTTTGCGGCGCGGGGATGCGTCCCGCGGTGGACGCGCCGGTCTTGTCCACGCTGATGAAGATCCAGGCTAGACCGGCTAGAAGAATGAACCCATAAAGAATGCGTCTGTAGATTGGTTGCATTACTGTCCTTTTTGCTCTATACTCATATTGAACTGGTTGAAACCTTTTTGAAAGTTACTTCGCGCTGAGCGGAGTGACGCTAAAAGCGTCATGTAGTCGAAGCGTAATTCCGAAATGTCCTTCGACTGCGGTCTCGATTTAGCGGGACGCTTCGCGGCACCGCTTACTCGACATCCGCTCAGGACGAAAGTTTCAATTATTTCATTGTTCGTTGTAGTTACATATATCTTACTATGCTTTTTGAAGATTCGGTTTTCGTTGGCGTTGACGTAGCTTCCGACCACAAGGCATTTACGTATGCCGCGCTGGATCGGGAGTTGAACCTCGTCGCTCTGGCACATGCAGAGTTGGGCGATGTCGTGGCTTTCCTCGCCGGACAAAATTCCGTGACGGTGGCGATCAACGCGCCGTCGCAGGTGAATCACGGAATCATCAAAAAGGACGCGGGGAAACAAAGCCTGACGCCGCGTTCAACACAGGTCTATGACATCCGCGTCGCGGAGAACGAACTGCGTGCGCGTGGCATCGTCGTCCACAAAACGGCGGCAAAAGAATCGCTGTGCCCCGACTGGGTCAAGGCGGGATTCGCTTTGTATAAAAAACTGTCCAAGCTCGGATTCAAACCATATCCCGAATTCGACGAGTCACATCGCTACCTGGAAACGAATCCGCATGCCTGCTTCTGCGCTTTGCTCGAGAGAGTTCCGCTTCCCGCGCGGACGTTGGAGGGGCGCCTGCAGCGCGGGCTGATTTTATACGAGCGCGGTTTGCACATCCACGACCCGATGGCTTTCTTTGAAGAGATCACAGAGCACCGATTGTTGAACGGACAATTGCCGATGGAATTGGTGCATAAGCCTGCACAGTTGGACGCGCTGGTCGCAGCATACACGGCCTGGCTTGCC
>JAJYOO010000212.1 GCA_021796155.1 Chloroflexota bacterium | reverse complement strand
GCGCGGGTACGGGTCGAGGCCGAGGCGGAAAAAGTCGGCTCGAGGAAGGAAATGGCCTCCACAACGCGGACCTCCAGCCCTTCGTCCCGGGCGAGGCGGGCAATCTCCGGGCAGGCGGATTCGGCCACAAAAGGATGTCCGGGCACGGCGTAGATCACGCCCTGAGAACGGCGTCCGAGTTCCAATATCTTTTGCGTGATGGACGCATAAACTTCATCGAACGATTCACCGTCTTCGTAGAG
Organism: Chloroflexota bacterium; assembly: GCA_021796155.1. Next base: position 5,017 of record JAJYOO010000212.1, on the reverse strand, counting down.
ATCGTCGAACGAGTGAATTTTTATCGAAGACGGCAGCCCGCCCACGGTCGGGTGTTGACGCGTGCGCAGATAAATTTCATCGGCCGAAGAAAGCACGTCCCAGGCTTCGCGCGTTAATTGGTTTGGGTCGCCGGGGCCGAGACCGAGCAGGGTTATTCCAGGCATGGTGTTCTCCATTAAACGCATAATGCGTAAAACGTACCACGTAAGAGAACTTACGCATTACGAATCACGCATTACGTTTATCTTCGTAAAACTAACGCTTGGTGTAAGTCGGCGCCTTGCGGGCTTTCTTGAGGCCTGGTTTCTTGCGCTCTTTCGCGCGCGCGTCACGAGTCATCAAACCGAATTTGCGCAGGGACGAAGTCCAGTCAGCGTTGATCTTGACCAGCGCACGCGCCAAGCCAAGCTTGACCGCATCGGTCTGACCAGTCACGCCGCCGCCATTGACCACAACGGTCACGTCATACTTGGCGGCATCCTGGCCAGTCGCCTTGAATGCCAGCAGAATATCGTTCATGTCGCCCATGCGGGTGAAGAAAGCCGCGGCTTCCTTCTCGTTGACCATGAACCTGCCGCTTCCGCTCATCAGGCGAACGCGGGCAGTGCTTTCCTTGCGTCGGCCAATACCTTCGTAATATTGAACAGCCATGAGGTCTCTTTCCTTTCTACTTCATCTGCTCGGGGCTTTGAATACCGTGCGGATGATTGGGCCCGGCATAAACCTTCAAACGCTTGAGCAAAGCGTGGCCCATTTTATTGTGCGGCAACATGCCCCACACAGCAGCCTGCAGCACGCGCTCCGGGTGTCGCTCCAATTGATGTCCGAGAGTGACGGTCTTCAAACCACCGGGATAACCTGAATGATGGTTATAGGTTTTGGTGTCCATCTTCGAACTGGTCTTGGTGCCGGTCGCGGTCACGCGCTCGGCATTGACAACCACCACGTAATCACCCATTTCCACGCCGGGTGTAAAAGTTGGTTTGTGTTTGCCCAACAGAACGTGGGCAATGCGTGTCGCCAGGCGGCCCAAAGTCTGGCCGTCGGCATCCACCACGAACCACTTGCGATCTATCTCGCTGGATTTCGGATAATAACTTTTATACACTTAGGTTCTCCGTCTTATTTACTCGGACGACTCAATAGGTCACTTCGACGAGAGTCAATCCATGCGCGGGCGCCAGGCCCGCAGGAATTTCATTTTTGGTAAGGCTTGCTCCTACCACTTCGAACTGTGGCTTTTCCAAAGCTTTGACCACAATCTCTTTAGAACATCTTCCTTGCGCTACGGCCACCTGAACGTAAACCAGTCTCCGCACCATGCGATATAAAAACGCATCAGCCCGGACCTGAAACTGCCACTCGTCACCGGCCTTTTTCCACTCGGACAGCATCACCGTCCGCGTCGTTGAGCTTTCTTCGCGTGGCGGCGAGCCGAAGGCCGCAAAATCGTGACGGCCTAAAAAAACTTTGGCGGTTTCGACAAGTGCATCGCCATCGATCGCAGGCCAAACCCGCCAGGCAGTTTTCGTCCGCAATGGATCGCGCACGTTTCCACAGAAAAGGCGGTAATGATAACAGCGTGAGGTCGCATCGAAACGCGGATGGAAATTCGCATCTGCAATTTCCACTTTACTGGTCGCCACATCAGCGGGCAACCCGGCGTTCAGGGCGTCACGCAATTTATCGAGGCTGTGCGCCCATTCGAGATCGAACGAGGCCACCTGTCCCGAGGCGTGAACGCCTGTGTCGGTGCGCCCGGCCAAAGTCACAGAACGACCCGGCCAGTCGAGTCTGCGCAGGGTTGTTTCAAGTTCGCCCTGCACCGTCCGATGTTTTGCCTGCCGCTGGCTTCCAGAGAATGCCGTGCCGTCGTAAGCAAGGATGAGTTTGTAACGTGCCATGTTGGCGTTAAGCTTTCAGCAATTAGCTTTTGGCTAAATGCTAATTGCCAACCGCTAACTGCTTCTTACTCTTCGACCAACTCAAGGATCACCATCTCAGCCGAATCGCCGAGGCGCGGGCCAAGTTTCGTCACGCGCGTGTAACCGCCGGGGCGGGTCGCGAAGCGCGGGGCAATATCATCGAACACGCGCTTGATGAGTTGATTGTCGCCAAGTTTGGAAACAACCAAACGACGCGCTGCCACTTTTTCTGAATCACTGCCGTTGGCGCTGTTGCGCGCGATGGTAATGATATGTTCAGCTTCACCGCGAATGGCGGCCGCTTTGGCCTTGGTGGTTTGAATCCGCTCGTGGGTGAAGAATTGCTTGATCAAGTTGCGACGCAACGCGGTGCGTGCGCCTGTGCTGCGTCCAAGTTTATATCCTGCTACATTATGTCGCATCTCTCAATTACTCCGGAGTTTTCGTTTCGTCTTTCAGGAAGCCCTTTTCCTGCATTTTCTGGCGCAATTCATCGAGGCTCTTCTCACCGAAGTTGCGGATGGACATCACCGCGGTCTCGCCCTTTTCGAGCAGGTCGAGCACATCGCCGACGGTTGTAATACCTGTGCGCTTGAGCGAGTTGAAAACACGCACAGAAAGATCGAGAGCCTCGACCGGGGTCTCAGCCATTTCGCTGGACAACCGGCTTCCGCCTATTTCGCGATCGGTCACGACTGTCAAGGTCTCTTCATTAACTCCGGCGATGAAACGCAGGTGGTCAATGATCAGTTTGGCAGAGGTGCTCAAGGCGCGTTCAGGAGAGATCGTGCCGTCAGTCCAAATCTCAAGGGTAAGCTTGTCATAGCCAGTGCTTTGTCCAACACGAGCCGAGGTCACTTCCCAATTGACGCGCTTGACCGGGCTGTAAATAGCGTCCACCGGAAGTTCGCCGATGGGCATGTGTCCGCTGCGTTCATTGGCCGGGGAATAACCGCGGCCGCGCTCCACCGTAAACTCAATATCGAGTTTGGTCTTCGGATTGTCCACAGTGAAAAGATAGAGATCGGGATTGACGATCTCCACTTCGGCAGATGGAACGATGTCGGCGGCAGTAACCGTGCCTTCGCCGCGCACCTGCAAATTCATGCGGGTGCTGTCCACGCCGTCCAGCTTGAGGCGGATCTGTTTGATCTGTAAAGTTAACTGAATCACATCCTCGCGCACGCCGGGGATGTCGCTGAACTCATGCAACACATCCCCAATGCGGATGGAAGTGACCGCTGCGCCGTCAAGCGATGACAGCAGTACGCGGCGTAAAGCATTTCCCAAGGTCGCGCCATATCCGCGCTCCAGAGGGCTGATAACAAATTTGCCGTAATTCCGAGCTTCAGCTTCGCGCTCGATCTTCGGCATGACCATGTTTGAGATACCCGTCACGGTTCACTCTCCCTTTCTAAGAAGAACGCGTTTGGATGAAGGATGGTCGCCCGCCCATCATCCCAACGCAGCCAAAGAACTAACGGCGAGAATAATACTCAACGATTAGCTGTTCGTTCAGAGTGCCGTCAATCTCCATGCGCTCTGGGAAACGGGAAACCGATCCAGCCATTTTCTTGGCATCGCGGTTAAGCCAGGCGGGAGAGGTGCGCTTTTCAAAATAAGCAGGCAGCTCTTTGAAATAAGTCAACTTGGCGGAGCCTTCACGAATGGAGACTTCATCGCCTTCCTTCAAAAGTGTGGAAGGAACATCGTTGCGGCGTCCGTTGACAGTGAAATGGCCGTGCGTCACGAGCAGGCGTGCCTGTGAACGGCTGGATGCAAATCCCATGCGGAAAACAACATTGTCGAGACGGGATTCAAGAATCTGAAGAAGATTCAAACCGGTCAGACCGCGGCGGCCAAGCGCCGTCTCATAATAGCGGCGGAACTGACGTTCCAACACGCCATATACACGGCGAGCTTTTTGCTTGGCGCGCAACTGACGGGCAAAGTCCGATTGACCGGTGCGAGAGGCGTTTCCACCCCTGCCGGACGTTTTACCGTGCTGGCCTGGGGCATAACTGCGCTTCTCGAACGCGCATTTCGCAGTAAAACAGCGTTCGCCTTTTAAATATAATTTTTCGCCTTCACGCCGGCAAAGTTTGCAAACCGGGCTAAGTGTTTTTGCCATATGTCTACTACCTCAACTAAATTACACGCGGCGCTTTTTGGGAGGCCGACAACCGTTATGTGGAACCGGCGTAATATCAGAAATGGAACGAACCTTCATTCCCATGGACTGAACGGCACGGATGGCGTTCTCGCGTCCGGGACCGGGACCTTTGATGAACAAGTCCACTTCCTGAATACCGAGGGTCTGGGCGGCCTTGAGAGCCTGTTCCGCCGCCAGACGAGCGGCAAAAGGAGTGCTCTTGCGAGAACCCTTGAAACCAGCCGAACCGGCAGAACCCCAGGAAACCGTGTTGCCTTCTGAGTCTGTTACCGTCACAATTGTATTATTGAAAGACGCAAAAATATGCACCTGCCCGGAGGACAGGTTGCGTTTTCCTTTTTTGGCGCCGGTGGTGCGGCGCGCGGAGCGTACACTTTGAGCCATATTACATCAACTCCTGAATTACTTCTTCGCGCCGCGACGGCGTCCGCGCCCGGCAACAGTCTTCTTGGTACCTTTGCGGGTACGTGAATTGGTACGGGTACGCTGTCCGTGAACAGGCAGATTGCGGCGGTGACGCAGACCGCGATAAGAGCCGATCTCGATCAGGCGCTTAATGTTCATCTGCTGCTCACGGCGCAGATCGCCTTCCACTTTATAATTCTTCGAAATAAATTCGCGGATCGCGGCAACCTCGGCCTCGGTCAGGTCCTTGATACGAGTATCAGGACTGATCTTAGTTGCAGCCAAAATCTCACGCGAACGCGTCGGGCCGACGCCGAACAAATAGGTCAAGCCCACTTCAGCCCGCTTATTGCGGGGCAGGTCAACGCCTTCAATTCTCGCCATAGCTGATGCTAACCCTGTCGCTGTTTATGTTTTGGATTTTCACAAATGATGTAGACCATGCCCTTGCGCCGAACAACACGGCACTTGGCACATCTCTTGCGAACCGAAGGTGATACTTTCATGATAACT
>JAJYOO010000211.1 GCA_021796155.1 Chloroflexota bacterium | reverse complement strand
GGGACCTGAGAAGGAGCGCCTTTTCCTGTGTCAAACCCCACCAGCACTTTGGGTCGCGGGCACTTTTTTCACGGCGGAATTAACCAAACAAGACGACCGATTTGATCAGATGGATCTGGACACAGTCGATCAGATGATCCAATCGATCATGGTGCCTGCATATCAATATTGATGACATCGTCTTCTGCCAGTAACAAATGAATTGACTTTCTCAGAGGGGCAAATCCATATCGGTTTCGACATATCGCTTTCCAAAGCCTTGGAGGAATTATTGGACGAGCATACGTACGCTGGAATGTGCCATCCTTGATCTCATCGTCGAGCTTGAAAACCGTCTTCAAATCCCCTTCGTCGAAGCATTCCTTATAGCAGGAATCGATCGTCCATGCTGGTTTATAAAACCAGCATGGTTTGGTCAGGCTCTTGACATTCATCACTTGGGAATACCCAACCTTTTGGCATAGGATTGTGTATATAGAGTGCGAACAGGTAAAGCATGGCAAGGAAACCAATGCATGGACGATAGAGCAGCCATCCTCAGACTCAAGCAGGGTGATATCAACGGTTTGGAGGCATTGATCAGCCGCTACCAACTCAAAGCCACGCGGGCAGCTTTTCTTATCATGCAAGATGAAGCGCTTGCACAGGATGTCGTGCAGGACATGTTTGTCCGTCTGGCGGATCACATCGGGCAATATGATGAATCTCGCCCATTCGAACCCTACTTGATGCGAAGCGTAGCCAATGCCTCGCTGAACGCGGTGCGGCGAAATAAGGAGGTCCTCTCCTTGGACAATGACTCCGTGGTGGAAAACCTTTTGGATCAGGCGGCTTCGGTTGAATCCCAGGTGGAGTTTGCTCAACTGCAACGGGAGATCTTGAATACGTTGTCAAAGCTTTCACCAAGGCAGCGGGCAGCAATCGTTCAACGGTACTATCTTGAGATGAGTGAACAGGAAATGTCGGCGGCCCTGAACGTCGCGCCGGGTACCGTGAAATGGTTATTGAATGCAGCCCGTGAACGCTTACACCACCTGCTGGGACAGAAAGGTCCATCCCATGAATAGAACGTACCATCAAATTCTGGATTCCGCAGCCGGTTTGTATATTCCGGAAGACCTAGACTTATCATCCCGCGTGATGGCGCAACTTAATCAAAGGAAATCTTTCATGCAGACTTTACGAACGCGTCCTGCACTTGCCATCGTGATTGCCATCCTCGCTTTGCTCTTGCTAACCGGTGTCGCGTATGCCATCAGTAGGCTGACAGGCTACATTCCCGGCATTGGCTTGATTGATCAGAGTGCGCCCGTGCGGGTGCTTTCCGGGCCAGTCAGCCAGACCCGCGATGGTATTACATTAACAGTGCAGAATGCCGTGCTAACTTCGGACAAGACCGTTATTGTTTTCGCACTGGGCGGGGTTCAATGGAATATGTTCCCGCACGATGAAAACATCAGCGGGTGTTCGGGGATGGCTGAAGTGCGACTGCCGGATGGAACCCACCTCCAACTTTCGGAAGGGGGAGGCGGGGCGGGACAAAGCCGTCTTGTCTACGGCCCAATTCCTGCAAATATAAATGAAGTAACCCTTTTCCTGCCTTGCATTCAGGGCACATTGCCGGGCAAGGCTCCCGAAGATTGGGAAGTGCCATTGCGGTTTGTGGGCGCGCCGCCTGACATGACTGTTATGCCGGTCATTGAGATTGTCCCAACAGACTCAGTTACTCCAACTGCAGAAGGAACCTTGTCCATCACCAAGGTTCTGGATATCGGTGACAACTACATTCTATTCGGAGAATTTCATCCTTCCGAGTCGCCAGCCAATGGTCAATGGAATCAAACCGGCGCGGTGAAGATCATTGATGGCAAGGGGCAGGATCTGTTTTACACAATGCCACAAGACATTATGCCGCCCACACCCACCAGTCCCAGCGCGGAAGTCTGGGCCTACCAGATCAGCAAAAATTTTACTCCTCCGATCACCATCATCTATCCTGGCATTTACATAAGACCGGTTGGACAGCCGAAGAGTTTTGAATTCGAGTTCGACGCAGGAAGCGCGCCTCAGCCTGGACAGGAATGGATACTCAACCAACCGTTCACTCTGGACGGATTGACGATTCATCTCGCCTCCATTTCTGTGGATTCGCAAGGGGGGTATGGCTTTACTTTTGATTCTCCTTCTCCGTTCAGCCTGTTTGCTGAGAACTCGAATATCTTGAGCGTCGAAGGCGTTGATATTGCCGGTTACACTCCCGTCGGCGGCGGAGGGGGGCCCGGGCATATTACCCAAACATACGAGACACTGCCAGCGGGAAAGTTGAGCATCACGTTCAACATTCAGCATCTATCCTCCGGAAGCAAAAGAGATTGGAAGGTTCAGTGGTCTCCAGAAAACCAATTGACCAACCCATCGCTTTATGGGCTTGCACTGAAACTCGATCAATATATCCCCCTTGATGACGGTTACTACCTGATCGGCCACACCGAATGGACAGATGTGCACATTGCAAGCGCCTGGCCAGCAAGTTGGGCACTGAAAGCCTATGATGCCAAAGGTGGGGAAATTCCTATAGAGCCTGCGGATTGGCAAGAGGCAGGGTTAACAGCAGGACCGAATCAATGGCTCTACAAGATCTATGGAAAGAACTTCAATTTGCCCGTTAGCTTGCGTGCCGGACAAATGGATGTGCAGTTCTTGCAGCCCGTTAAGATGACGCTTGACATGCGGCCCTATCCGTTCGAATTTTCGGACGCACAGTTGGGAGTGCCATTCAAGACTGGGTTGATCCCGCTGAATATACCCGGCATACAAGCAAACGCCTTCAAGGCAACCTATATTAAATCCGGTGACCTGCGCGGCTTTGAGATTGCTATCCAGGCGGACCCCACGCTTCAAGCGCTCGGTTTGGTTGTGGAAAGTGGTTTGGATACCAGTGGGCTGGCTCGGATTGCGAGCGCTGGAGGCTCCAACCGCGATGAAACAACAGGACTGGTGCTGTCTTCTGTCCTGACCAACGCCCGGATGTCGTTTCCGCTCATATTCAGAGCAGATGGCGCCACGATCAACGGGACCTGGGACACCGTCTGGAATCCTTCCACATGGGATGCCAGTGCAACACCGGTCACGGCACATCAGGCGTGTGTGACACAGGATGTGTGGAGGCAGGTTCTTGCTGGAAGTCCTCCCGCGATTCCTGCCGGATTGCCGGAGAAAGCATTGGTGTCTCGCGGTGCTATTTCTCCAGAGCCATCACTGTTCATCTCCGCGCTGGATGGCAGCGCCGAACAAGGGCTGGTCTTTGGCAATGGATCGCTTTCGCCGGATGCCACGAAGTTGGTTTACAACGATGCGGACAACCACATCTTTATCATGGACATCTCCACTGGACAACACATACAGTTGACGAATGGCAGTTCTGACTCAATGCCGCTCTGGTCGCCAGACGGAACGAAGATTGCTTTTTTGCGCCAGACGGAAAAGGGACTCAACCTGTTCGTGATGGATGGGAACGGCAAGAATGTGCGTGCCCTGACTGACACAACAGACAACCATAGCCTGATCGGATGGATGAACGACAGCCAGCGCCTCGTTTTTTCAACTTGGGGCTCACAGAAAAATCAGATACAGACTCTCGATGTGGGCAGCGGCGTAGTGCATCTGCTGATCACTACCAGCCGGCCTTGGAATATCGGTGCGGCCATTTCACTGGATGGGGACTGGATCGCCTATGTGGACAAAGTTCCCGGCCGGAGGATGCCGGGAATCTTCATCTCACACTTGGATGGAACGGAGGAACGTTTGCTCGTCCAGCTGGAAGCATGGGGTGTTGGTGAGCTGCTTTGGAGTCCGGATGGGAATTGGTTGGCCTTCTCGGCGCTGGACATGAATGCCATGCTCCCAGAGAGTGTCCCGGCGCTGGTCAATGTAAGGACATGTCAGGTTGTGCTGCTTCCTCATTTGAACGGCGGGATTCGCGGATGGGTAAAGTAATATGATGATCAAGAAAACAATTCTGATCGTGACCGTTTCGTTGGTCCTAGCCACAGCTTGTACAGTTCCTGCAACGCAGGAGCCCACTCTGTTGCCAACGAGCACACTGGTTATTGCAGCCGCTCCAACTGAGACTGTAACGGCGGTTTCAACCAACCTCATTTCAACGGCAACGTCTACTCCGGTGATTCAACACGGAACCGATGCTGCCACTTTTTTGAAGGAGACTTATCCCGATTACTCTGTGCTCGCACCCGGCGAGAAATTTGTCAAGACTTGGGACATCAAGAACATTGGCACGAATACGTGGAATACAGATTACATTCTGGTCATTGATGCAGCGCCTCAGAATGATTCTCTTGGAAGTCCTGCTGAAACCCACTTTCCTCAGGAGACGCCGCCCGGTAGCACAGTAACCTTGTCGGTTTCGTTAACGGCCCCCGCTACCCCGGGTACTTACTCTGTCTATTGGCAGCTGAAAAACGACCGCGGAGAGAATTTCGGCGTGGATGGTGATCGAGTGTGGGCGACCATCATGGTGTGCGAAGCCGGAAAGAATTGCTCACTGCCAACTTCAAGCGGCTCAACTTCAGCCAACGGTATCACGGCCACCTTGACCAGTTTCACGCACGATGCTCAGAGCGCTACGGTAGAATTTTGCATGAACGTGCCCAATCGCTATTATGCGTTGGGGTCCCCTGCTCCATCCTTGCTCATAGATCAAAAGCCAGCACCGTTCCTAGATGGCGGGAGCATCCAACCTTGGGGCTGTTATTTCATGAAATATCAAGTTAGCGCGGCACAGCTCGAACAGGCTCAACATATCGTGCTCTCGATTGACACCGCCCTACGCATGGAGCCTCCGCCAGGCGATCCAAATGATGCCTGCCAAGCCGCCAAGCCCGGCCTCGTCGCAAAATACCCCGGACTGGATTTCCAGTGCAATTTCAGCATGGCCGGATATTACACAAATTTGCAACTCCCGGACAAAATGACAAAAGAAGAGGCTCAACGAATCATCCTGGATGAAATCGAAAATGCCATCTATGGCCCCTGGGCGCTCACGATAAAACCCTGATGGAGGCGGGAAGGCAAGGTGTGTTATCCTTTCAGTGAAAGTTTTGTGCTGTTAATCACCTGCATGGTTTTTTCCGAAAATGACTCATGACCGAACCACCCTGCTCCTTGCGGACGACGACCACACCATTGTGGACAGCCTGGCTCCATTTTTGGAGCGCGCCGGTTTTGATGTCCTGATCGCAGACAATGGC
>JAJYOO010000210.1 GCA_021796155.1 Chloroflexota bacterium | reverse complement strand
TTGTCAACTCGCGGGAGATTCCCTTCACTCGGGAATTGGCTCCGACTTCGACGGCGGTTTTGGCGTACAATCTGTCCCGCCGGAAATTAATACCATTGCGGATTTGCACAAGTAAAAGTTGTTGAAGACTGCCGCTTCGGCTGCGATCCTGATAAACCGGGGACTTGGTGCACCGAATGCAAGGAACGTATGGATGGCAAGAAATCCCTGCCGTCTCATATGAAGACCACACCGTTTGTGAACCTTCCCGTTTCCGCGACGGAAGACCGCGTCGTTGGAACGCTGGACATCGAGCAGGCCATCCAAAAAGGCGAACGTCACTTCGAGCCGGGTGTGCTTGCGAACGCCAACCGCGGGTTGCTCTACATTGACGAAGTGAATCTGCTCGACGATCATGTCGTGGACGTTTTGCTGGATTCCGCGGCAATGGGCGTGAACGTCGTCGAGCGCGAAGGCATCTCATTCTCGCATCCCGCGCGCTTCATTTTGGTCGGGACGATGAACCCGGAAGAAGGCGAACTCCGTCCACAACTTCTTGACCGCTTCGCTTTATCCGTTGACATCGTCGGAATCCGCGACGCACGCGAACGCGTGATGATTATGGAGCGAAATCTTTCCTTCGAGAAAGATCCCGAGGCTTTCCGCAAAGAATGGGTACCCAAAGAAGCAGAAATTTCAAAGCAAATTGAACGTGCCCGCGAATTGGTGGATCAGGTCACCTACACCAGCCGCGATCTATTATCCATCGCCGCGCTGACCGCATCCCTCAATGTTGATGGTCACCGCGCTGACATTGTTATTCTGAAGGCTGCACGCGCACAAGCCGCCTTCGAAGGCCGCACAAAGATCAACGATCACGATATCGCACTGGCCGCTGAACTTGCCCTGCCCCACCGCATCAAACGGACACCGTTCCAGCAAGCCGAGATCACTTCCGAGCAATTGCAGGAACGCATCGAGCAGTTGGCGGGCCAATCCGTCCCAAGCGAAACGGACGAAAAGACCGACGAAGAAAACGCCAAGCCACAGGAAAAAAAAACTTAAAGCTCGAAGATGACGTCGAGGAAAAAGAAGAGCCTCAAGGCACGCCTGAGCCAATGCCTCAGGATGTCTTCGCGCACACGGACGCCAAATGGTGGGAAGGTGGACAAAAGATCAAGCCCGGCGAAACATTCCAGCCGCGAAAATTAAATACACCGCTTGATAAACTCGCGCGCAAGCGCGCGGGTCGCCGTTCTTTGACCAAGACCGAGCGCAAGCACGGACGTTATATCAAAGCGCGCCCGGCTGGAGACAAGTTGGACGATATTGCCTTCGACGCGACGTTCCGCGCCGCGGCTCCATTCCAAATGCGCCGAACTGAAAAGCGCAAGCGGTTGGCGTTTGCCATCGAGCGCAGCGATTTGCAGCGCAAAATACGCGTGAAGCGCGTGGCCAACTTGGTTTTGTTTTTGGTGGATGCATCCTGGTCCATGGCTGTGGCTGAACGTATGAATGCTACGAAAGGCGCAATCCTTTCATTGCTGACGGATGCATATCAACGCCGCGACCGCGTGGGTTTGATCGTTTTTCAAAAGGACCGCGCCACGCTGGTTCTGCCACCGACCAATTCAGTTCAACTCGCGCAACGAGCGTTGGTGGATATTCCAGTCGGTGGAAAGACTCCGCTTTCAGCGGGATTGTTGATGGCCGCGGATGTTTTACAGCACGAGAAATACACTCACCCCGATATCGAACCGCTTTTGATCGTTCTAACAGATGGCGCGGGCAACGTTTCGATTGGCACGCTACCGCCACAGGAAGAATCCTACCGCTTCGCTCAATTGATTGCAGTGGAACATGTCAAGAGCGTAGTCATCAACATGGAACACGCCGCGTTTGATCAGGGACTGGCGCAGATGCTGGCAGACCATCTCAAAGCGCCGTGCTACGCGTTAAGTGAGTTGAAGGCGGAAAATTTATATCATGCGGTAAAGCAGGAAATTGCAGGTGGCGTCAAATAATAATCCGCAGATTTCGCAATTATACAGATTCATGTAGGGTCACAGCTCGCGAAGCACGCATCGCGCACGCTGTGCCCTTACTGTTATATTTGTGCGGGCTGTTGACGCGCGATGTTCAAAACCAAAAGTCCAAGGCCGGTGAATAAAAATGCAGTGGGGAAAATATAGAAGAGATCAAACTTCACCAATTGACTGGCAAGCAAAGGTCCAAAAGAAAATCCAACATTGACCGGCAAATACGCAAACGACATGACGCGTCCGCGAATGTCGGCGGAGGCGGACGAAGATAAAACGTTGAACGAAATCGAGAAGACCGCCGCGGCGATTCCGCTGATGACGCAGGCGATGATCACAAACGGGATTAGGCTCCGGGTCCAGAAAGGAACGAGCCACAGAACCGTCTCGAGCGCGGCGCCAATCATCAAAATCCGCCAGAAGCCAAAACGATCCGCTAATGATCCGGCAATCGGAGAAATGATCATTGCCAGAATTCCTCCCGCTCCGAGAATGTATCCAATGGTTGAAGCAAGGTTGGGACCTTTATATAACGCCGCGATCACAACAGGCCAGTAGGAGAAAACCATCATCCATCCGCCGTAGAGCAAAACAAACGCAATGAACAGCGTGCGGACGCGCCCCGCTTGAAATGAAACGCGAATTGATTCGACAGCCATACGCCAAATCGAATCCTGACTCTTGCCGCGATACGAATCGAAATACCCAAGCGATAACGAAAGCACAACGCCAATCATCAGCAAAACATCAATCCACATCAGCGTGCGAAAGCCCCAGCGATCCACAATCGGACCGCCGATCAACGGACCGACAAACGCGCCGACCGGTCCCGCGCTGCTCATCACGGCGAAGGCAAAACCCTGGCGATTGGACGGCGTGCGCTCGGAAAGCGTCGTGAGCATCAAGCCGCTATTGCCAAGCGAAAGACTCATCAATGAACGCCCGATAACAAAAATCCAAACGTTGCCCGCCAACACAGAAACGGTTCCCGCCAAAAGATAAACAACGAAAGAACGGACCACAATCGGCTGGCGCGAATAACGGTCAGCCAGCGCACCCCAAAATGGGAGGAACGGTATTCCCGCCGCGCCGACGATGGCCGCGATGATCCCGACCATCGAAGGGATTTGCGATTGCGCCATGCCAAGCTCGCTCAAAAAGATCGGCGTGAAAGCGCTCATCTGTCCCCAGAAAACCGTTTCGAGAAAACTTGCGACGGTATAAAGCCCGAGCAGCCACGTCCACGAATCACGCGGGGATGACTTTAAAGTGTTCTCTGCCAAATTCTCCTCGCTCCGCAAAAGTTATATGTCACCGATGGACTCGGTCAATGTGTTCTTACTATTCGATTAATTCTAAACGAAGATTGAACTCAATCCCCGGACTGACTTGTTAAATACGCTTCGCGCAGGACTTCAAGCGGATTCCGTTTTCCGTCCTTATCTTTATAAAACCAATTTTCCCAGCCATTGCATGGGGCATCGTTCATCAATCTGCGAGCAACCTGATGAATCGAGCCAACGAAGCCATTACATTGAACTGTTCCATCTGCGCGAACTTTTCCTTTGACCTTCGCATCGTTGCCAAAATATAAAACTTGTCCGGGTTTGATTAAGCCCGCTTCCAACAACTGTCCAAACGCCACACGTGGACGATTTCGACGCGATGGAAAAACATAAAGTTCTTCCGAAAATGGTTCGGCCTTGATATTGTCAATTCGTTTCCACGCGATTTCAACATACGATAAATCGCGCTCGATACCAATCCAGTGACGCTGTAATTTCTTCGCCACTGCGCCAGTTGTTCCCGTTCCGAAGAACGGATCAAGCACCACATCGCCCGGATTCGAACTCGAAAGAATCACGCGATACAAGAGCGCTTCCGGCTTCTGTGTCGAATGTGCTTTTTCGCCATTGACCTTGATTCTTTCCTTGCCGCTGCAAATTGGGATTTCCCAATCGCTCCGCATCTGAAGATCGTCGTTCAAAGATTTCATCACATGATGATTGAATGTGTACTTTTCGCCTTTGATCTTCTGCGCCCAAAGTAAAGTTTCATGTGCATTGGTGAAACGTACGCCACGAAAATTTGGCATGGGATTCGATTTGATCCAAACCACATCGTTGAGAAACCAATAGTCCAAATCCTGCATGATCGTGCCGACACGATAAATGTTGTGATATGAACCGATTACCCATATCGTGCCGGTATCTTTTAATACGCGTCGACAAGCAGAAAGCCAGGTACGCGTGAATTTGTCATATTCGTCAAAGCTGCCAAATTGATCCCACGCATCATCAACGCCATCAACACGAGTCATATTTGGACGAAAAAGTTCCTGCGAAAGCTGCAGGTTATATGGCGGATCGGCAAAGATCAGGTCAATTGATTTTTCAGGAAGTGTTCCAAGAACTTCAATCGAATCCCCAACTAACACTTGCTCTAAAGGAAGCTTGTTATCAGCCATGAATAAATTTTCTTTAGCCACAGATGGACACAGATAAAAAGGATTCTGGCAATGAGACAAGAACATTTTTTGTCATGCTATCAGCCTTTATCCGTGTTTATCTGTGGTGAATTTGCGTCAAGAATTGACCTCTCATACTGGCGGATTATCCAACCGAACGCCGTGACCGCGCACCGTATCAATGTATTGATGAGTCGAGTCGAGCGCGGCGAGGCGGTCGCGCAGGCGGCGGATCAACGCGTCCAGGGCTTGATCCGAAACGCCCGCGGCCTGGTCTTCGCCCCACACGGCAGAAACCAAATCCATGCGGCTGATGACTTGTCCCGCGCTTTCATACAACAACCATAATAATTTAAATTGCTGTGCCGATAACGGCGGGACGACTTGTTTCTGATTCACCCACACGCGCCGCGACTTTTGTTCCATCACAAGCCGCCCCGGTTTCCCGGAACCTTCCGTCAGCGGCATGGTCGCATCGGATGTGAAGAACATGAATTCCTGAACAAAGCTGACCTGTACCAAATCACCATCCTGCAACATCACGGGCGAAGCAAGCGGATTACCGTTATGATGCGTCCCATTTTTGCTGCCGAGGTCCTCAAGGATCACGCCCTCCGGTGTCGGCGTGAGACGCGCATGAAAGCGCGAGACTTGCCGATCCGCAATCACCACATCACACGTTGACTCGCGTCCAAGCACAAGCGTGCGACTCAAAGCCCAACGCTGACCTTTCAGCGGGCCTTCCTGTGCAACCAACATTGGGAATTCTTCGTTATCAGACATGCATCCCT
>JAJYOO010000209.1 GCA_021796155.1 Chloroflexota bacterium | reverse complement strand
CCCCAGATACGCTGGAGCGCAGCAATGTTATGATCGATCACAGTCACATGCGCGCCCATGCCAAGGAACATTTGTGTAGCATATGTACCTACAACCCCCGCGCCGATCACAACGATTTCCGCGGGCGGGACGCCCGGCATACCGCCCATCAGAATGCCTTTACCGCCCCAATTATTTTGAAGCAGGCGCGCTGCGATCTGCGCCGCCATCGCTCCACCGATCTGGCTGAATGGGCGCAATACCGGAAGCGATCCGTCCGGTGCGGTGATTTGTTCATAAGCAATGGCCGTGACTTTCTTCTTGAGTAAAATATCAATCTTATCCTGCCGCGCCGAGGCCAGGTGCAAAAAGCCGGTCAGGATCGAGCGCGGTCGAAGCCAGTTCAATTCTTCCAGCATCGGACGCGCGACCTTCAGCAGCAGATCAGCGCGACCGAAGGCTTCCTCAGTCGAGTAGACCAGACGCGCGCCGGCCTTTTCATATTCCGCGTCGCTGAAGCCTGCCATTAATCCCGCTTCATGCTCGACAAAAACTTGGTGCCCATGTTGAGCAAGTATTTCTACCCCTGCGGGCGACAGCCCCACGCGGAACTCAAACTGGCGACGTTCTTTGGGTATGCCAATGTTCATTGTGCCCTCCGACTCCCCTCACCCCTTTCCCCTCTCCCGATGGGAGAGGGTGTCCGACACTTGCACCTGGCGCAAGTGCAGGTGAGGACAGGTGAGAGAGAAAATTACTTCATATTAAGCACTGCCCGAATGGATGGAAGCGCCCAATCAATCGTTTCTTTCTCTATGATGAGCGGCGGCGCAAAGCGGATGACATTATCGTGCGTCTCCTTTGCAAGGATGCCTTTCTCTTGCATCGCCTCGCAGAAACGCCGCGCCCCGCCCGCCGACGGCTTCAATTCCACGCCGATCAGCAATCCCCTGCCGCGCACTTCCTTGACATGCGGGCTGGGAATCTCCGCCAACTGTTCCATAAAATAGGTGCCCAACTTTTCGGAACGCTCGGCAAGTTTTTCATCGCGGATGACTGCCAGCGCGGCGCGCGCAGTCGCGGCAGCCAGCGGATTTCCACCAAAGGTCGAGCCGTGCGTACCGGGCGTGAATAAACCGAGAATAGGTTTATCCGCCAAGATCGCAGAGACGGGATAAAAGCCTCCGGCCAGCGCCTTACCAATAATCATAATATCCGGGCGGACGCCTTCATGCTCGCACGCAAAAAGTTTGCCTGTGCGTGCAAGTCCGGTTTGGATTTCGTCGGCAACGAACAAAACATTGTTCTTCTTGCAGATCTCGGCGACCTTCTTCAAATATCCGACAGGAGGAATGATGACCCCGCCTTCGCCCTGAATGGGTTCAAGCAAAACTGCCGCTGTATTTTTATTGATGGCTTTCTCCACTGTGGACGCGTCGCTGTAAGGTACAGTCACAAATCCGGGCGTGAACGGACCGAAGTCGTCGCGATAGGATGGCTCGGTTGAGAACGAAATAATAGTTGTCGTGCGTCCGTGGAAATTTCCGGCCGCGGTGATGATCTCGGCCTGATGTCGCGGCACACCTTTGACTCGATACGCCCATTTGCGCACTAGCTTGACCGCCGTCTCGACAGCTTCCGCACCACTGTTCATCGGCAGGGACATTTCATAGCCGGTCATTTCTGATAATTCTTTATAAAGCATCGGCAATTGATCGTTGCGGAACGCGCGCGAGGTCAATGTGACTTTCTTGGCCTGTTCCAGCAATGCATTCAAAATTTTCGGATGAACGTGCCCCTGATTTAAAGCAGAGTAAGCCGAAAGACAATCCAAATATTTTTTACCATCCACATCGTAGACCCACACGCCCTCACCACGATTAATAACCACATCGAGCGGATGATAATTATGCGCGCCGTACTGTTCTTCTAAAGCAATGTAATCCTGTGTATTCATAAAATTATCCTTGATTTCCCTCACCCCGCCCCTCTCCCAATGGGAGAGGGGCGGGGTGAGGGAAATATTGTTACGCCACGCCGAATAACCTTGCGAGAATCGCCTTCTGCGCATGCAGACGGTTATGCGCCTGCGGGAAGATCGCCGAATGCGGACCATCCGCCACATCGTCGGTCAGCTCGTGGTTGCGATGCGCGGGCAGGCAGTGCATTACGATCACATCCTTGTCCGCTTCGCTGACCAGTTTCGCGTTGACCTGATACGGATGGAAAACTTCCTCGCGCTTAGCAGTCTCTTCCTCCTGCCCCATCGAAGTCCATGTGTCGGTATAAATAACGTGCGCACCCTTCACTGCTTCATGCGGATCGCGCAGAAAATTCAACTTGCTTCCGGTTTCCTTTGCGATATTCTTAGCAACTTCAATTGCCTTCGATGTGATGTCATAATCTTCGGGATTGACAATCGTAAAATTCCAGCCGAGCTTGGCAGAGACGTGCATCAGCGAAACGGCCACATTATTTCCATCGCCGACATACGTCACGTTCAAACCTTTGGCTTTGCCAAACTTCTCCTGAATAGTTAATGCGTCGGCCATGCCCTGACAGGGATGATTGTAATCGCTCAGGCCGTTGACAACTGGAATGCTTGACCACTTTGCCAATTCCAGAACATGCTCGTGCTCGAAGACGCGCGCCATCAAAGCATGGACATAACCTGAAAGCACGCGCGCCACGTCCGCAATGGATTCGCGTTTGCCAAGTCCGATCTCGCTCGGCGAAAGATACAACGCATCGCCGCCGCAATGACGCATCGCCATATCGAACGACACGCGCGTGCGTAGGCTGGGCTTTTGGAAGATCATGCCCAGCACTTTGCCTTTGAAAATTTTCTTGTTGCCTGTTTTGAAATGTTCTTTTTTGAGCTTGACCGCCACATCGAGCAGATCTTGCACTTGGGCAGACGATAGATCAGAAATTGCGAGAAAGTCCTTCATTGCAAACTCCTGTAATACGTATAGTGGTTTAAGCCAATTGTAACCTGTCTCAATCGTCACCTGTTGGATGTGGCGTATATCTGGACAAAATCTGGGTTTATTTGGGGATTGATATATAATCTGTCTATAGGATATTATACGGAACTAATTCTGTATAACCACCTAAAACAGGGGGTTATACAGTGTAAACTCTGGTTAACCACTCGTTAGGCGGGCAGGAAAGCAGTAAAGTAGTAGAATATGAAGATAGAGGTGATCCTATGTCCTTCAATCCATACAATTCTCAGCGATATTTGAATACTATCAATAGACTTCCGACATCTAGGCAGTTACCCCCAAAATCTGGAATGTCATTCGCGGATTTGCAACGGTATAGGGCAATCAGACAGGAAGTTGAAGAAGCGAATCGTCGCCAATACTGGGAAGACCAATACGGCTTTCTCCACTCATCCGCAAGAAGAGCAATGGAAGCAGGTCTTTGGCAAGAATCCGTGAAGGGCCTGTCCGACTGTACGCATGGCTTTTGGGATGATGTTGGCGGCGGGTATAATGACTGACAAAAACGAGATTCGGAAGAAAAGTAACATTCCTGTTATTGGGTCATTTAAGCCATCCCCCCAACTCCGAGGTTCTCTTGAAGAAGCAAAGAAATGTCAAGAATATTTCGAGCAGGAAAAGTATATTGATTATCTTATCTCGATAAATAAAGTCTATCTCGGAGAAAGCGGAAATATCACTAGCCCAGAAATCCATATTGATTCTTGGTTAGATGAAGGCGAGTTCGCGCCCGAGGAGAAGTTTCTTGATTTAGGTGAAAGCACAAGAGGGGGCGTGCAGGCTAGTTTAGACTGGGTGGAAGGTAAGGTAAAAAAGCACATTGGCATTAGACTTTCCTACTATAATAGTGCGAACTGTTTTGGGTTATACCTGCTTGGCAGTATTAAATCGAGGGAAAGAAAAGGAACTACAGTCTTTGTAGGGAAATCCATAAGTCGAAACTTCTGGCTGAATCCAATTTCAAGAACGCCTAAGGATATCGATGACTTATTGTTGACCTTTACTTCCGAACTCCTAGATTCTGGAATCCTTCAAAAATTATGACGGACGAAAACCAATACAAATTGATTCTGATTAATAAATTATCTCTTCAGAAGAAGGGAAATTCTCAGACAATTATTGGTAACATGATTCGTCTGAATTCCGAGGTTCATACCTTCTTTGGACTTAAAAAAATATTGAAGAATGTCAATGACAACTTGTTCGCTGGAAAAGGCAAGTTGACGCCTATAGATCACTGCTACTCCTTCTATCCTAACGAAGAAAGTACTTCCGATGGGTCGCGCTTCCAGAATCTATTCACTCTCGAAGGTAAATTATCAAATGTTGATGCGGGTTTTGAACTTCAAATAGAGAGGGACGATTTAAAGGGAGTGAAGGGGGATTTTAGCTCCTTTTCTCTGAGATTTTCATACGGCATAGACACAGTTAATTCTGCTTATAACATCGACATCTACGTAAGAATGGATTTTCCGGGTAACCGAGATT
The DNA here is from genome assembly GCA_021796155.1 of Chloroflexota bacterium. The sequence goes on along the minus strand of JAJYOO010000209.1, from coordinate 816 downwards.
ATGAGGGTAATTGGGGAGGTAAAGCGGTATTTATGTCTTACATGGCAGATGGCAGGGTATTGGAATTTCCTCTAAGATCAAAACCATCAGCAGAGGAAATATCAAAAATAGTAATGCAAAACGTCCAAGAGCTACTGGATGAACTATCAAAGCAGGGCTTGCTTCCCGCGCAAAATTCCAGCAACTAATTTGCCCGCCTAACATTGTGTGCAGCGGACAGGGCTTCGCCCTGAGGGTACGGAGCGCGTTTGCTAGCAATGGTTCTGGTTGGCGAGGGAGTCTTGCCCGTCCGCCCTGCCGCTAACACTTGCCGTTACCCTGTCCATCCTAACTTTCTTTCAATCCCGCGACAACCTATCATATTTGCACTAAAATCATCATCAAACCAAGGAGCTGACCATGTCTGTCAAATTTTCAACTGCAGATGCAAAAGCCCACGTACCTCAATTGGTGTTGAATGAACATGTTCACAAAGATGTTCACGGTGACAGTTTCATGGGCCGGATCAATACACACCTGGCATTAAGCATTACCAAAGTCGTTGGCTCGATGTGGTGCGCCTATGTCTTCGCCCTGCTTGCCCTCATCTCGCTGCCAGCTGCGATCAATTCCCATGATCCCATTATCATCGTTGCATGGGTTGCGCAAACCTTCCTGCAGTTGGTGTTGCTGCCCATCATCATTGTCGGTCAGAATGTCCAGGCCGCCGCAAGCGACGCCCGCGCCGAGAGCGATCACGAAACACTCATGGCGATCCATACTCTGACCGCAGAAGTTCATGAAATCACCATGAAGCAGACTGAGATGCTGAAAATA
>JAJYOO010000208.1 GCA_021796155.1 Chloroflexota bacterium | reverse complement strand
GAAACTCGCCATACTTTTCCTGCGCGACGAAGAGAATCCGTCAAAGCAAATTTTGATCCAATGGAAAAATGATCAAGACGCGATCCAGCATCAGCGTTACGATTCGAATCTTTATAGCGGAAGCGCGTCGAAGGTCAAGGAAGTCAAGCCCGTTTATTCCGCGAACTCTCCAACGATGTTCGGCTTCGAGGTCATCAACGCCGCGTTCGATGCCGCGTTGGCGCGTGAGCCGCGCTTGATCGCATTCGGCGAAGATGTGGGGCTGCTTGGCGATGTGAACCAGGGATTCAAAGGGATGCAGGAAAAGTATGGCGAGTTTCGCGTGACCGATACGGGCATTCGCGAAGCAACGATTTTGGGGCAGGCAATTGGAATGGCGATGCGCGGCTTGAGGCCGATTTGTGAAATCCAATATCTCGATTATTTGTTGTACGCGCTGCAAGTCATGTCCGATGATTTGGCGACTCTGCATTGGCGCACCGCGGGCGGACAATCTGCGCCCGTCATCGTCCGCACGCGCGGGCATCGTCTTGAGGGCGTTTGGCATTCGGGATCGCTGATGTCAGGCATCATGAACTTGACGCGCGGCATGAATATCTTGGTTCCGCGTGATATGACGCGCGCGGCTGGTTTCTACAACACGTTATTGAAATCTGATGAGCCCGCGTTGATCATTGAAGTGTTGAACGGTTATCGCGTCAAAGAAAAATTACCCGATAATATCGGCGAGATGAATGTTCCTATCGGCGTGCCTGAAATTATCCGCGAAGGAAAAGATGTTACTGTTGTGACGTATGGCGCGTGCTGCCGCATTGCCATGGACGCCGCGGATAAATTAAGCAAAGTTGGAATCGAAATCGAAATCATTGATGTGCAATCGCTAATGCCGTTTGATATTCATGGCAAGATCGTCGAATCACTGAAGAAAACGAATCGCGTTTTGTTTTTAGATGAAGATGTGCCGGGTGGAACGTCCGCGTACATGATGAGAGAAGTCATCGAGAAACAAGGCGGATATTATTGTCTTGATTCCGAACCGCGCACTTTGTCTGGCACCGACCATCGTCCCGCGTATGGCAGCGACGGCGATTACTGGTCCAAGCCAAATGCGGAGACGGTTTTTGATACGGTCTATGAAATGATGAATGAAGTTGATCCTGCTTCATATCCAAAGATTCATTAATCACGAAGGGCACGAAGTGACACAAAGTTTTTTTCTTCGTGCTCCTTCGTGTTCTTTGTGGTGAAAAAAATAAGGAGCATTTATGGCAACAAAAGTTTTAGTTCCCTTATTAGGCGAGGGTGTTGAAGAAGTCACCGTAACAAAATGGCTCAAAAAGGAAGGTGAGGCTGTCAAAGAACTTGAGCCGTTGCTCGAAGTCAACACGGACAAGGTTGACACGGAAATCCCCGCGCCGACATCGGGAACGGTTTTGAAAATTGTGGCACAAGAAGGAATCCCCGCGAAGGTTGGAGCAATATTGGCGTTCATTGGCAAGCCTGGGGAAAGCGTTGACGTGTCAAGTTCTCAAGTGTCAAGTGCCAAGCCGGCAAAGCAATCAACAGCTAGCACTCAGGCCGCGATACCGTCAACAGTCAACCGTCCACAGTCCACCGAAATTGGATTTATTTCTCCCGTCGTTGCAAAGATCGCCGCGGAACATAGCGTGAATTTGTCACAAGTTCAAGGCACAGGATTGAATGGCCGCATCACAAAGAATGATGTGATGAATTTTGTAGAAAGTGGAAAGATGGCCGTAGACCGTGGACCACAGACCGTCCAACGCTCTGCGCCCTTTCAGGGTCGTCCACCATCCACCGTCACAGGCGACCAACTCATCAAACACACCGTCATCCGCAGACAAATCGCGGAACACATGGTTTTATCGAAACAAACATCGCCACATGTGCTGACCGTTATGGAAGCGGACATGAGCAAAGCCATCGCGCATCGAAACGCGAACAAAGATATCTGTGCCCGCGACGGAGTCAATCTCACGTTCACTGCATATTTCATGATGGCAATTGTTGCTGGATTGAAAGCTTATCCGATGACCAATTCCTCGTGGACAGATGAGGGTATCCTTGTTCACAAAGCCGTCAACCTCGGCATGGCGACTTCGCTTGGCGAAGAAGGTTTAATCGTCCCCGTTATCAAAAATGCAGACGATCTTTCTTTGCTGGCAATGGCGCGTACGGTCAACGATCTTGCAAATCGCGCCCGCAGTAAGAAGCTACAACCTGATGAAGTCAAAGGTGGCACATTCACGTTGACCAATCACGGCGTGAGTGGCTCGTTATTTGCATTCCCTGTGATCAACCAGCCGCAGACGGGAATCCTCGGCGTCGGCGCGATGCAAAAGCGCGTAGTTGTGATTGACGATGCGATTGCGATCCGTCCAATGGTTTATTTATCATTCGTCTTCGATCATCGGATTCTGGACGGGGCGTCGGCGGATTGGTTTTTGATGAAGGTGAAAGAGACTTTGGAGAATTGGGCGTGACCAATTTCGATGAACGTGCCAAAGATTGGGATTCCGATCCGGCCAAGGTGGAACGCGCTTGCAGCGTGGCAGAAGCTATCCGAAAAGCAGTTCCATTGGCGGCGGAGATGGATGCGCTTGAATACGGTTGCGGAACAGGCTTGTTGAGCTTCGCACTTCAATCCGACATCGGTCAAATCACACTGGCCGATACATCCCAAGGTATGTTGGATGTGCTGGCCGAAAAGATCGCCACGGCAGGCGTGACGAATATGTATCCCGTTCGACTCGATTTGTCCAATGATCCCTTGCCTGCCGAACATTATCAATTGACTTATTCGTTGATGGTCTTGCATCACATCTACGATGCGAAAAATATCATCAACAAGTTTTATGCTTTGTTGAAACCAAATGGATATTTGCTGATCGCTGACCTGGATAAAGAAGATGGCACTTTTCACGCCGATGGTATGACTGATGTTCACAACGGATTCGACCGCGCTGAACTCCAGAAATGGGTCGAAGTCGCGGGATTCGGAAATGTCAATTTTTCGACAGCGTATGAAATCAAAAAAGAAATAAGCGGCACAGAAAAATCTTTCCCTGTTTTTCTGATGACTGCCAGAAAAAGGTAAATTGACACGTCATAACTTTGCAAGTTATTAGAGGTAAAAATGAGAGAACAAAATCTTGATCACGCACAAGTTAGAGTTGCGCCACCGCTTGTTTTTCTTAGCTATTTGATTGGCGCTTTGATAGTAAGCTGGTTCGTTCCTTTCCCCACACCGTGGACATTTCCACTCCGTATTGTTGGTGGACTAATGGTCATCGCAGGTTTTATGTCGGCGGGTTCAGCCATCTCGCAAATGAGAAAGGCCAACACGTCGCCCGATCCACATCATGCCGTCGCCGCGCTCGTGACGGGCGGTCCCTATCACTTCACGCGCAATCCAATCTATCTCGGATTCTTTTTGATCTATCTCGGCTTCACTTTGTTGGCTGGCACGCTTTGGGGATTGATCGCTTCGCCGTTCTTGATTTGGACGGTTACATCTGCTGTCATCCGTGCTGAAGAAACATATCTCGATGATAAGTTTGGTGACCAATACAAAGAATTTCGCTCACGCGTCAGGCGATGGATTTAGGTAAAAGGCGGCGAGAGTCGTCCTTTTATTTTGTTGATTAATAGAACGCATGTGCTGTATAATGGAATCGGTTCCAGCCGAAATTCTATGTTCGATTGATTACACATTAGAAATAAGGAGAAAATATTATGCCGGCACAAAAGTCTGAAATCAAATTATCGGCGAACGGAAAAGATGTCAATGCATATCTATCCCGACCTGCCAACGGCGGAGCGGGAATTTTATTGCTGCATGCCTGGTGGGGACTCAAACCTTTCTTTAAACAAGTTTCAGATCAAATAGCGGAACGCGGCTTTACAGTATTGGCACCTGATTTATATCAAGGTGATATTGCTAAAACGATTGACGAAGCTGAGATGATGCATAGAAAGCACGATAATGAATTCATGGGTGATATAGTCAAGGCCGCGAAAGATCATCTTGTGTCACTTCAGCCGGGCAAGCCTATCGGCGTGATGGGATTCTCGATGGGTGCGGCGTGGGCAATTGTGATGATGACGAAAGAGCCGGATGTTGCTGCGACTGTTCTGTTTTATGGGGCATATCCCATGAACTTCAGCAAAAACAAATCCAAGGTTCTCGGGCATTTTTGTGAAGTGGACGAATGGGAACCGATCGAAGGTGTACGCGAAATGGAAGCCAACATGAAAGCCGCGGGCATGGACGTGACGATTCATACCTACCCGGGAGTTCATCACTGGTTCATGGAATCGGATCGTCCTGAATATGACCCCAAAATCGCAAAGCTGGCTTGGGATCGAACGTTTGATTTTTTGAAGAAGAACATGGCACCGTAGTAAAATAAAAATAAATTAACGTCATTGCGAGAGGGTGTTCTCCCCGACGTGGCAATCTCCTCGCGAACGTGGAGATTGCTTCGCTCCTCGCAATAACATAGAACTTAGGAGAAATCATGCCAGAAAATTTTGATGTAATCGTCATCGGTGCGGGGCCTGCTGGATATGTCGCCGCGATCCGCGCCGCGCAGCTCAAGCAGAAAGTCGCAATCGTTGACAAGCAATGGCTTGGCGGTGTGTGTCTCAACGTCGGCTGCATTCCGTCGAAGTCGTTGCTCAAGAACGCCGAGGTCGCTTACATTCTTCGAGAGCGCGGAAAAGATTTTGGATTTTTATTCGACAACTTGAAACTGGATTATTCAGTCGCGGTCAAACGCTCGCGACAAAATTCAGACCGATTGACCAAAGGCGTCGGATTCTTGATGCGAAAAAATAACATCGCCGTTTACATGGGCGAAGCGCATCTCACTGGACCCAAAGCGTTGACTGTTAAAGATAAAGATGGCAAGCTGACGGAGTTATCCGCCAAGAACATCATCGTCGCGACGGGCGCGACCGCGGCTGTCCCTGGCGCGTGGAAAGTAGATGGCGAGAAAGTCGTCACATATCTCGAAGCCATCCTGCAAGAGAAACTTCCGAAATCAGTGATCGTGATCGGGTCGGGTGCGATCGGCGTGGAATTCGCGACGGTGTGGAGTTCCTATGGCGTGGATGTCACCATCGTTGAAATGCTTCCGCGTCTCGTCCCGCTCGAAGATGAAGAAGTCTCGAAAGAGTTGGAAAAAGAATTCAAGAAGCGTGGCATCAAATGCCTGGTTGGGAATAAAGTCGAAGCGGTTGAAGCGACGAAGACCGGCGTAAAGGTAACGGTGTC
>JAJYOO010000207.1 GCA_021796155.1 Chloroflexota bacterium | reverse complement strand
TTATCTCGAACTGGCAATTCTATTTTCCCAAATACTCTCGTGCGGCTTCCAAAAATTCCCACGCTTGATTAATCATGTCCGAAACAATAACCGCTTCAATATTTGTGTCAACATGATAATCGCTAATAAGCCGAGTATCAAATCCCGTTCTTAGCCAGCGATGGAATTTTTGGTCGAGTAATTTTGTCTTGGAAAATTCTTTTCCATACGCGCCGATTACGTCGCCATGCTTGCTGAATTGAAGTCCCTTTTCGTTCAGCAAAGCTTCGGCGATATAGAAAAGGGCATAATATGCGCGGCCTGCGGCAAGGTCTGTTTTTCCATGGTCGAGTAAAAGTCCAGCGCCTTCAATAGTGTCAACTGCCTTGTCCAGCAATTTGCGGGTGTACTCATTCATGCAGGCACCCCTTCCTTGCGGATATTGCGAAGCACAGGCATATCCGATTGTTTCCATTGTATCTCTTTCATGATCAAACAACTTACTGTTACTTCATGTTCAAGGGAAATATCGCTGGCAAGGTAACTGATACGATTAAGTTCATCCCAGTAGCTCTTGTAATCTTTCAATAAAATCATTACGTCCACATCCGACCCCTGACGATAATCCCCGCGCGCATACGATCCGTACAAGTAGACGGCTTCCAACTTGTCCCCATAAATGCGGACAAGTCCTTCCTTCAATTCTTTCATCAGTTTCCTGATACGCGCTGGCACTTTCGTGTTCATGCCTTTATTTTACCTTTTTTCCACCTCGTGCGGACTCAACACGCCGCGCGTTTTCCTCCGCCGCATCCCGTCGAAGCAGGCCCCCCGTGATTCTTTTGGTCGCAGATGAAATCACTTTGAATTCCAAGTAACTTGATCTCAACCGGTTCTTGAGTTGGAAGTTTATAAATCCCCGTTGTTTCCAATTCGTTTCCCTTTGGCTGGGTTCGCTTTTGACCGATGTTTACGCTAAGAAGGTGCATAGTTATATTTTACCTTTACTCAATGGCGAGTATTTCAGTGTGGGGGTTATCTTGGCCCTAAAAATTTATCGCCGTTAAAGTGGATCATGTGTGAAGGCATCTCTGCAATCCAGACTTCGGTTTCCCAAGCAATTTCATTTGCATATTTCTTATAGTTGGCAAAATCCAGAAAAGCAGTTACATATACTTTTCCAACTTTGCACTTTTCAAATAACTTTTCAAGTTCAAATTGACGTTTCGGCGAGACAGGCCCATGTGAGGTTACAGCCTCGATCAAGAAAAGCCATTTCCTTTTTATATCATACAGAATCGCATCAGGAAATTTACCGTGTCCTGAAACAGGAATACCAAGTTTGGCAAAAGCAGATTCATCAAACACCAATGTCTTTTTTGCTGTATCACCAAGATAAATAAGTTTTGCGCCTGGCGCAAAACGCGGAGCAAATTCTTCAACAATGGCGACTTCAAGTTTATTGTGTTTGCCTGGTGATAATTTGTAAACTTTTCCATCTGCCACCCGCAAAGGAACTTTATTTTGCTCTCTGGCTTTTTGGTAGGTTACCAATAATGATCCTTGCTGAGCAAGAAATTTGTTGACCGTTGATTTCCATTTTGATGTGCCATAAGAATGCAGAACATCTAGAACTAGACCAGACAAAATATAGTTGTTCAAACCGCTGTTAGTTGGGCGTGATGGATCATCCGCGTTGCGAACGACAATGCCTGCCTGTTCAAATTGATGTAAAACTTTGCGGCGAATGGTTTCTCTGCTATTTTCAGCATATTCCCGTCCATAATCCTGTTTGATTTTAATCAGAATATCATGGACCCGTAAATTCTGACTGGCAGCATCCTTCCATTGCGTTTTTTCTGATAGTTGGGCAAGCGTCAATAGCGTTAATGCCGAAATTTCATTTTGTTGAGCAGAAGGTAAACCAAGCGCTTCCAAAACTTCCTGAGCCTGTTCTATTTTTCCCATAGTTAGTCTAGTCTCCTGAATCATCGGAAATTCTTCAGCAAGCAAGTTCATTTGCCAAAGTGTTGAAAAGATAATATTATCGGCCTTTTCGGCAGTGGGGTTTTGAATCTGTTGGATCTTTTCGCCAATACTTCTGATAACTTCCACAGGCGGCAGGGATAATATGCGTAATTCTGCCGCATTGACTTGTGTGTTTCCATTAACAATTCGGAAATAGCGATCAACAATTGCACTATTAAAAAGTGCGGACAAACCGATAGCTTCAGACGGCAAAAGAACGCTTTTTTTACTATAAATAAAATTTAAATGATTCTCGAAACCAATTTGTTCAAAATTAAAATCTTTGCCAATTAATGGAGCGGAAATTAAACGTCGGCGATCTTCTTTTGAGCTAAACCGCCGCAATAAAACATAGTTTGAATTGGGAACAAGCAACACGGCATCTTGTGTAGAAATGGCCTGCGGTTTGTCAAATTCGCTCAGTGGATACTCGACATAGTAAGGCTTGACATTTTGCATCCAGAGCAAAGGGAATGTTCCATTTCTTGTTGTTAATTTTTCCTTGAGTAAATGCTTGGCTCGAAATGGCACAATCCTCCCTGTGGAAACTTGCCAGCCATACTTTTCAAGTGAACCATCCCAATGGTCAACCGCATCCAAAATTTGTTCATCATGAATACCTGTAGGTAACCTAAAAAACACTTGCCCATCTCTATCGTTTAGAAAATGTTGGAATGAGACTTGACGATTAAGAACATTTTCATTTAGTTCCGAATCGTCTTTGGAAACCGAGATATTAACCGAGCCTGCCCAATATCTTTGCTCTTTTGGCTGGGACAATTTCTCAAAAGAGAAAATGACATTTTCCTGTAAAACTTTGTCGCCTTTGAAAACATCATTGCGTGATTGAAAAACATGAATTGCCAACGGGGTCACATCCCTTAGCAGATCACGGCGAAATTCCGAGAAGTAAATGCCTGAACAAAAACTACGCGGCACAATAAAACAAGCTTTTCCTCCTGATGTAAGCAGTTTCGTACTCAACGCTATAAATATGGTGTAGATATTGGTATGCCCATTGATTTTTCCTGCAATGGCTTTTACGCGTTTATCTTCTGCGTTGAGTTTAAAGTAGGGGGGGTTGCTGATAACAAAATCATAAGTCTTTCGGCGCGACTGCTCTATTCCAAAAAGAGATGGCTGGTGTTCGGGCAGGCAAGCCAGCACAAAATCTTCCTGAAAAACCTGCCAATGGATTTTGATTCCGCTTTGTTCGGCCTTTTTACTTGCAAGAGTGAGAACATCACGAGCTACATCACAGAGTTCTTTGTCTGTTTCATAAGCATCCAGCCAAATTTCCATGGGCTGATTCTCTGCAATAAGTTTCTCAATAACAGCGCACGCCAGCACGCCAGAACCAATGGAAGGCTCAATGATAGTTGCGCCAGAATGAATTTGGCCCAACCTTTTTGCCATATAATGAGCAGTATTAGGCGGAGTCAAAAACTGACCATGTTCTCTGAGAGTTTCAGAATCCCTGTTCTCAAGAACATGTTTACCCTGCTCATAACTATAGTTGACTAAATCTAAAACTTCCATTGCTGAAATTATACCCTTCACCCATCCCATTTGACTTTCATTAACCTCCCCACTCGTCCAGTTGCGGAAAAGTCGAACAAGTCTTATAGTCATACAAGTCTGGCGAGTTCGACCTGTCAGACTTGCTCGACCCTTTAGACCAGGAGACTTTCAAACATGATGCACGGTGGTAGTTGGTTCATGGCAATGCGTGCGGGCGACCAGAAGCCCAAGCTGACGCGCGAATTACTGGGACGCGTGCTCGCGTATGCGCGTCCTTACTGGAAGGGAATCAGCGGGATGCTGGTGCTGATCCTGCTCAGCACGGGCGTGAGCCTGGTCTCGCCGCTCATCTTCCGCACAATGATTGACCAGGTGCTTCCGCAAAAGGACTTGCATAAACTGCTCCTGCTGGCGCTGGCGCTTTTGGTCCTGCCCATTCTCAATGGCGTGATTTCCGTCATCCAAAGACGGTTGAACTCCGCCGTCGGCGAAGGCGTGACCTTTGACCTGCGCGTGGCGCTGTTCTCACGCCTGCAGCGCATGTCCCTGCGTTTCTTCACCAACACCAAAGTCGGCGAGCTGATGAGCCGCCTCAACAACGACGTGGTCGGCGCGCAGAACGCCATCAGCAACACGATCGTCAACATCATTACCAATATCATCGAGGCCATTGCCTTGCTGGCTGTCATGCTGACGCTCGAATGGCGGCTGACGATTGTCAGCGTGTTGATCCTGCCGTTGTTCATCATCGCCGCACAGCGGCTGGGAATTGTCCTGCGCGACGCCGCCCGGCGCTCGATGGAACTGAACGCCGAGATGAATGCCCACATGAATGAGACACTCAATATCGGCGGCGCGTTGCTGGTCAAATTGTTTGGGCGCGCGGACGATGAAGGCAATCGTTTCCGAGAACGCGCCGGGAACGTGCGCGACATCGGAGTGCGCCGCGCCGTGATCGGCTCGACCTTCTTTATGATCCTCGGCCTCGTCAGCGCGGTGGGCACGGCTCTTGTCTACGGCCTGGGCGGTTACTACGTCATTCAAGGTTCGTTCACGGTCGGCACCATCGTCGCCTTCGGCGCGTATCTCGGCCAGCTTTATGGCACGCTGCAGGGGCTGGCCTCCGCGCCGGTTGACTTCAGCACTTCGATGGTCAGCTTCGAGCGCGTCTTCGAACTGCTCGACCTGCCGCATGACATCATCGAGAATCCGAAGGCAATGGAATTGAAGGACGTCAAAGGCGATCTGGTTTTTGAAAACGTCACGTTCAACTACGATGTGGATGAAAGCAAGTTGTTGAAAGATGTGAAGCGCTACGGGCGCATGGAAGACGTCGGCGCGGTGCTGTCTTTAGCGAGCAAAGGCAACGGCAAGAACGGACACGATAACGGCGACACGGATGAGGCGGAGTCGGACGCTCGCGCAGCATCGCAGGCGCGCGAGGTCGCTTTGGAAGACATCTCATTCCGCGCCAAGCCGGGTCAGCTCGTCGCTCTGGTCGGACCTTCAGGTGCGGGCAAAACCACGCTCACTTATCTCATCCCGCGCCTTTACGACCCGTCTGGCGGCGTGATCCGCCTCGACGGCCAGGACCTGCGCGATCTAACGCTCGAATCGCTTTCGTCTGCCATCGGCATGGTGACACAGGAGACGTATCTTTTCCACGACACGATCCGCACCAACCTGACGTATGCCAAGGTGGACGCGTCGCAAGCCGAGATCGAAGCCGCGGCCAAGGCGGCCAACATCCATCAGTTCATCGTGGACCTGCCCGAC
>JAJYOO010000206.1 GCA_021796155.1 Chloroflexota bacterium | reverse complement strand
GTACGCATGGAACTTGAGATTACTTTTCCCAAAATATTCTAGCACCCACTTTTCCAATTTTCATCAGATTTGTGACATGTAACCGAAGATGAAGGATTAACTTCACCTTCTAAATTACTAAAAAAACAAAACGCTTCTGGACTTATATATCCAGAAGCGTTGCTGAGATGTCTAAATGTTGCAGATAATCAATGGCCGAACTGCTCGGTGGTGATATCGCCTGTCACCTCGAGGAACGGTTCACCTTCTGTGCCGGGTTCCGCTTCGTAGGACGGCGCGGCTTTCTTCTTCAACTTCTTAAGCCGGAAGGCTTCCTCGCGCTCGCGTTCTTCCAATGCGCTTTTGATGAATGCAACCGTCTCTTCGTAATCTGGAATGAAGATATATTGCAAGGCATTCACCCGGCGTTTGGTCTTGCGTAATTCGCGCGCCAGTCTCCAGACTGCGGTGACGAGCCGAGATAATTCTGGAATTTGACTCAACACCTCGCGGAACGCAGTTGTGGCTTCGTCGAGCGAAGCAGATACATCCCCAAGGCCATACAACATTTCGGGTGGCTCACCGCGCGCTTCGATGACGGGGATGGTCACGCCCATCACGCCGCGGAATTTCGTTGTGACTTCGACGGTTTTGCTCGCGGCGAGCGCAGCCCATTCAACGCCTTCACGTCCCATCAACAGTTGTGCCTTCTCCATCGCAGCATACGCGAACGCAAGCTGCGCCCAGACTTTTTGCTGGAGTTGTTCCGCCTCGTGAGCGACTTGGATTAACTCCGCGGTCAGAGCTTCGCGCTTGCGGTCAAGGATTTCGTGTCCTTCACGCGCGAACTGCAATTCCTGCTTGATGCGGATCAGGTTGCTGCGAGTTGGAGCAATATCAATGCGTATCATGCGACTCTTTGTAATAGCGTTTGATTTCGTCCGGCGAGACGCGCGTGAGTTCTTCTTTCGGGAGCATGGAGAGAAGCTTCCAGCCGAGATCAAGGGTCTGCTCGATGGTGCGGTTTTCATTCGGAGATTGACCGACAAAATCGCTCTCGAAGGCACGTCCGAATTTCAGGAATTGTTGATCCACCGCGCCGAGTTCCTCTTCGCCGATCACGGATGCCAGTGAGCGGACATCCTGCATGTGCGCGTAGGCGGCGTAAAGCTGCGCGGAAAGATGCGAGTGATCGCCCCGCGTGTGTCCCGCGCCGATGCCATCTTTCATCAAACGGGAAAGGCTAGGCAACACTGAAATGGGCGGATAAATATTTTGGTGATTCAAGTTGCGTCCAAGAACGATCTGCCCTTCGGTGATGTAGCCGGTTAGGTCGGGAACGGGATGCGTGATGTCGTCGCTCGGCATGGTGAGAATCGGAATCTGCGTGATGGAACCTTCGCTGGTCTTCACGCGTCCGGTGCGTTCATAAAGTGAAGCGAGGTCGCTATAAAGATAACCCGGATAACCTTTGCGGCTCGGCACTTCACCGCGCACGTTGGAAATTTGTCGAAGTGCTTCGCAGTAGTTGGTCATATCGGTGAGGACGACCAGCACGTGCATCTGACGATCAAACGCAAGATACTCGGCGAGCGTCAACGCAGCGCGCGGTGTAACGAGACGTTCAACCGGCGGATCGTCTGCAAGATTCAAGAACATCGCCACACGGGTCAGTGCGCCGCTTTCCGCGAACGCGTTGCGGAAATATTCCGCCACATCATGTTTTACGCCCATCGCCGCGAACACAATTGCGAACTGTTGTGCCTGCTTTGGGCTTTCGCCCGCGGGTGAACCGAGCGTAGCCTGACGCACAATTTGCGCGGCCAGTTGATCGTGTGGCAAACCTGCGCCGGAGAAGAGGGGGAGTTTTTGTCCCATGACCAGCGTGTTCATGCCGTCAATGGCAGAGATACCGGTCTGGATGTAATCGCGCGGATACACACGTGAAGTTGGGTTAATCGGTTGTCCGTTGATATCCGCAAACTTGCTGGCTAATGGTTGCGGCCCACCGTCAATCGGGTTGCCTGTGCCATCGAAGATGCGGCCCAGCATTTCATCAGCGACCGGGATGTGCATTGATTGACCGAGGAAGCGAATGTGTGTGCCATCAATGGTCAGGCCGCTGGTCCCGGAGAAGACTTCAACGACCGCCATCTTTTCGCCGACTTCCAACACGCGGCCGCGGCGCATGCGTCCGAGTGAATCGATCACTTCGACGACTTCATCGTAGCCAACGTTTCCCGCGCGTTCCACAACAACGATTGGGCCCTCGACGCGGCCCACGCCGCTGACTTCCTGAATGCCCCAATCCGTTAACTGATTCGTTTGTTGACTCATCGGTACTCCGCCTCCAGTTGATCCATCTGTTCATCGAGCGTCTTGCGGATGTCATCCAATTTCTCTAATTCGTTATTTGGAATTTGTTCCTTCATGCGGATCAGACTATTCACGATGGGCAAAGCGTGGATAATGCCAATCGTTGCGCCGCGTTTGATGATGTGCTCCGCGCGCTCATGGAAATGCAGCATGAGATTCATCATCGCGATTTGTTTGTGGATGTCGGAGTATGCGTCGATGTTGTCCATCGCGTTTTGCTGGAGGAAACCTTCGCGGATGATTCTGGACGTCTCCAAAACCAAACGCTGTTCGTCCGGCAATGCATCCGGCCCAACCAGTTTTACGATTTGCGACAACCGGCTCTCCTCGCTCAACAATTCCACGGCGTGGTTGCGCATCTTGAGCCAGTCTTGCCCGACTTTTTCGCGCCACCAACCCGCGACATCTTCCGTGTATTCGCTGTAGCTTTCCAGCCAATTGATGGATGGGAAGTGACGAGCGGATGCGAGTGATTTATCGAGTGCCCAGAAGCAGCGGATATAACGCTTTGTGTGTTGTGTGACCGGCTCCGAGAAGTCACCACCGGGAGGTGAGACCGCACCGATCACGCTGATCGAACCTTGTTTGCCGTTAAGCGTTTCCACATAACCAGCGCGTTCATAGAACTCGGCCAAACGAGCCGCGAGATAAGCCGGGTAACCTTCCTCAGCGGGCATCTCTTCGAGACGGCCTGAGACTTCGCGCAACGCTTCTGCCCAGCGCGAAGTTGAATCGGCCATCAATGCCACGTGATAACCCATGTCACGGAAATATTCTGCAATCGTAATGCCTGTGTAAATGCTGGCTTCGCGCGCGGCCACTGGCATGTTAGACGTATTCGCGATCAGCACGGTGCGCTCCATTAATGGGCGACCGTTTCGAGGGTCAATTAGATGCGGAAATTCCTGCAGCACTTCGGTCATTTCGTTTCCGCGTTCACCACATCCAATGTAGACGACAATGTCCGCGTCTGCCCATTTTGCGATGCTGTGCTGTGTGACGGTCTTGCCTGCGCCGAACGCGCCTGGGATGGCGGCCGTCCCGCCTTTAGAAAGTGGAAACAACATATCGAGCACGCGCTGACCCGTGAGCAATGGAATGTTTTGTCCGAGGCGCGCTTTGTATGGCCGAAGGCGTCGCACTGGCCAGTGCTGAACCATTGTCAGTTCGCGTTCGCCGCGTGCCGTTTTTACGCGGGCGATCACTTCATCAATCGTATATTTCTTTGCGGGCGCAACCCACGTGAGTGTTCCGGATACATCCGGCGGAACCATGATGCGATGTTCAAAGTTTTCAGTCTCTTGAACGGTTCCTAAAATCTCGCCGCCTTTGACCTGTTCGCCTTCCTTGAGGATTGGGTTGTAGCTCCAATGCTCGATACGGTCGAGAGGACTCATGTGGACGCCGCGATCAATAAATGAACCAGTCTCGCGTTCGATGATCGGAAGCGGGCGCTGGATGCCGTCGTAGATGCTTCGCAGTAAGCCGGGTCCCAATTCGACGGAAAGTGGCAGGCCGGTTCCGAAAACGGGTGCGCCGGGGCGCATGCCCGTTGTTTCTTCATAGACTTGAATCGTGATCGAATCGCCGTTCAAGCCGATGATTTCACCGACCAAACGTTCGTCACCGACCTCGACTTGTTCCAACATACTGACATCACGTGAACCGCGCGCGCGGATGACCGGCCCGTTGACCCACGTGATGTTTCCAAATTGCTGGCTCATAACGTTTCTCCCATCAAGAGGTGATAGACCGCAGAACGAGCCGAGTTCTGCATGCGGTTCAAACGCGTTTCCAGTGTGTTGTCGTAATTGAGATGTCCATCGGCAGTTTCGACAATTACACCAACGCCGTGCTCCAGCGACTCGCCAGCCCGGATTTTTATGTTGAATTCTTTGGCCACCTTTTGAATGGTCTCATCGTTCAGCAGTTTCATGGTTGTCTTATCAGTGTGTACGACCACATCGGTGCCTTTGAGTTGGACCAATGCCTCGCGCAAAAGATTCTGCGCGATGTCTTTGTATTCGCTCCACTGCTGGATTGTTGCGAGTTGTTCATGCGCGGCTTGGAAAACATCATTCAAAACCTTCTCGCGGTTTTCAAGAATTTGCGTGCGCGCTTTGAGCTGTGTTGTCGCGATGACCTGTCCGCGCAGGCGTTCTGATTCACGCGTCGCATCTTCGAGAATTTGTTCGCGTTCAGTTTTGGCTTGTTCCTCGGCGCGGCGCTTGACGGATTCCGCTTTCGCTTTGGCCTCTTCCAAAATCTTATCGGCCTCCGTCTGCGCGTCGGTCAGGATCGAGCGGGAGAGCATCTTGATATTTTCTTCTACAGTTCTCATAGGTTACCTAATTGGCTCGAAAAGATTCGCCACGCAGGTACACAAAGGAAGATCTTTAAAACCTTCGTGCTCCATTGTGCTCTTTGTGGTTTGAATTCTTGCATAGGAATCTCACTTCCAAACGCATAGCTAAATCTTGACGCCGATTGCGCGCAGCACGATGTCGCTGAGTGATGGCTGACTCGGATCAACGCCTGCTGAACTTGGAATCTCAACCACCAGCGGAACGGTGCTTCGCAACGACAGTTGTTCCATGCGCGGACCGATGGATTTTGCGGCGTCCTGTGTGATAAGGATGATGCCGATGTCTTTTGCCGAAAGTGCTTTATCTAAAGCTTGATTCACTTCCGCAGCAGAAGCTGCCGACTCGCCGTCCACGCCGACGAGGGAGAATCCAAGCACGGCTTTCGGATCACCGATCACCAACATCTTCATGTTTGATTACCGGTTCAACACAATGAATGCGATGAGCAGACCGTAGATCGCGATACCTTCCGCCAGACCGACGAAGATCAACGAACGGCCAAATGACTCGGGTTTCTCTGCAATGCTTCCGACCGCCGCCGCGCCGGTTCCACTCACGCCGATCCCTGCCCCGATACAAGCCCG
>JAJYOO010000205.1 GCA_021796155.1 Chloroflexota bacterium | reverse complement strand
TTCACTGCTCGATATCCTAAAAAAACCTGTAGTTGTCGCCATATTGGCTGTGATCGGAGGAATTGTCCTTGGCTTGATCTGGGCATGGGGCATCCAGCCTCCGGTGGTTACGAACACCACGCCGCAAGTGATGCGCGCCGACTTGCAGGAAGATTACATGCGCATGACGATTGATTCTTTCCGCGTCAATCGGGACCCGAACCTGGCCAGCCAACGATGGGATAATCTCGGCACTGCGGCCGCTCCCATGTTCGCGTTGGTTCAGAAGAATCCGAATGGGATCGATCCGGCTGTCATCGATGCCTTCGGTCAAGTTATCAAGACTGTTAAAGGACCGGGTGCGCTTGTGCCTTCCGGCGCGGCTGCCACCAATCCTCCGTCGTCTGGCGGTTCCAATACTGGATCATTGATTTTGTATGGCGCGATCGCAGTAATCCTTTTGGTTGTAATTGCAGTCGGGGCCATTTTCCTGCAACGTTTGCTTGGCAAACGTTCAAGCGGCGAAATTACGCCAACCATGCAGATGGTTGAAATCAACAAAGAAGCCGCCAAGAATAAGACCAACTTTGAGTCGATGGGTGTGGCCCCGCCAATCACACAGAACATGACGACCTATCTGCTCGGCGACGATCTCTATGATGAATCGTTCAGCATCGACATGCCGAACGGTGATTTTCTCGGCGAATATGGCGTGGGCGTTTCCGAGAGTATTGGCGTTGGCGACCAGAAGAAGGTCACGGCTCTGGAGATTTGGCTCTTCGATAAAAATGATATCAAGACCGCTACCAAGGTTTTGATGAGCGCGCACGCCTTTGCCGATCCCGGCATTCGCTCGCGGCTCGAAGCAAAAGGCGAGTTGATTCAGGTCGAGCCGCAGAAGCAGATCATGCTTGAGACCGAGACTCTGCAATTGTTGGCGACCGTGGTCGATTTGCAATATGGCAACGGCTCCATGCCAGACAAAAGTTACTTTGAACGTTTGACTTTGGAACTGGCCATCTGGCCGAAAACAAGTTAATGCAGATCAATAAAACAGGCTGTCGATTTCGACAGCCTGTTCTTGTTATCTCCGATTTTGCAGACTCCAATGAGTCTTATTCGATCTTTAGAATCTTGAGCTTGATCCTGCCGCCAGGCGTTTCCGCTTCGACCACATCCCCGATCTTGTGATCCATCAAGGCGCGGCCAATGGGCGACTCGTTGGAAATGCGGCCATTGCGCGGGTCGGCTTCGCGTGCGCCTACGACGTGGTAGGTCTCCTCTGGAAAACTTTCTTCCTGGATGGTCACATAGTTGCCCACGCTGACAACGGAACGGTCGACATTTTTTTCAATGGTTACAACATTGCGCAGGAGAAATTCGATTTCCTGAATGCGGCCTTCGAGAAAGCCCTGGTCTTCCTTGGCTTTGTGATAGTCGGCGTTCTCTGAAAGATCGCCCATTTGGATGGCGGAACGCAGACGCTGGGAAAGTTCTTCGCGTCGCGGGCCTTTCAGTTCTTCAAGCTCGGCCTTGAGTCTGGCTTCGCCTTCGGGAGTTAAATAAGTTGGTTCAGACATGTTGCATTCCTAAGGTTAGGGTTTTTCTGATGGATTGAATAGTTTCTGATGTTCTTCGATCGCGAAGCGATCGGTCATCCCGGCAACGTAGTCGCATATTGTACGCTCCAGCCCGCGTTTGTCAATGAATTTTTGCGCGGTGTCGGGCAGGATGGCCGGTTCGGTTTTATAGGCGTTGAATAGGTCGGAGATCACGCGCTCTGCTTTGACAGCCATGCGCACCACACGATAGTGGCTGTACATATTCTTGTACAGGAAATCCTTTAGTTCGCGATTGCGGCGCTGGACGTCTTCGCTGTAACCGATGACATTCGTTTTCATTTTTTGCAGATCGAGCGGAGATTTCGCGCCGCTGTCATTCAGGCGTTTATCCGTCGCTTCGATCATGTCGGTCACCATCACGCCGACCAGTTGACGGATCATGCGGTGGCGTTCGAGGTCATCGAGCGCTGGCCCAGCCCATTTGAAAGTTTCGCGCAGGATTTCCCATAAAGCGATGCCATCCAGCATTTGGGGCGTGATCATGCTCGAGCGAAGACCATCATCCAGATCATGGGTGGTATAAGCCATTTCATCTGCGACATTGCAGATTTGCGTCTCAAGGTTTCCGCGCAAGTTTGGATCAAAATCGCGCGCATCGGAAATATCATATTCAGATTCGTGCTTGACCATGCCCTCGCGCACTTCCCAGGTCAGGTTAAGTCCGGGGAATTCAGGGTAACGCTGTTCGAGTTCGGTCACGATGCGAAGCGATTGTTTGTTGTGGTCGAAGCCGCCGCAATCTTTCATCAGGCGCGACAACGCAACTTCGCCGGAATGCCCGAACGGTGAATGGCCGAGATCGTGTGCGAGACAAATCGTCTCGACCAAATCTTCGTTCGCGCCCAACGCGCGCGCCAGCGTTCTTCCGATCTGTGCGACTTCAAGCGTGTGGGTCAGGCGGGTGCGGAAGTAATCACCTTCGAAATTGATGAAGACCTGCGTCTTATATTCGAGTCGGCGAAAGGCCGTGGTGTGGATGATGCGGTCGCGGTCGCGTTGGAAGGCTGTGCGGTATTCAGGTTCATCGTCGAGATAGGCGCGGCCCTTTGTGTCTTTGCTTCGCACCCCGTAAGGAGCAAGCGCTTTGTCTTCCAACTCTTCCAGTTTTTGGCGGTCGAAAAACATAATTGACCTTTCTACTGCTTCTTGCCTAAATCTTTGATCGGGCTATTATTGAGTTTTTATGAATAACAAAGCCCTAGTTCAAATCTGTACGCAGTACTTCGTAATAAAAATGTCATTGCGAGGAGCGCATCCGCGCGACGAAGCAATCTTTTGTGATGAGGAGATTGCCACGCCGCCAAAAAACGGCGGCTCGCAATGACATGCGAAATTGTGGGGCGAGAGGGGGTCGAACCCTCAAGGTATTTCTACCGGCGGATTTTAAGTCCGCTGCGTCTGCCGATTCCGCCATCGCCCCGGAGAAGACAATTGTAACGCAGGATAATTTATCGTCAAGGCAGGATGTGATGATCGGAGTCTGAAGTCTCTGACTTCGGCGCAAAGTCGGGAGACTTTGCACTCCGTAAACGGAATCCGCTTCAAGCGCGGAGCTGAGGCGGATTCTATTTCGCGAGCTTATCCAATCTGACGGCGCTGTCGCGGGCGGTGATGCTCTTTGTCCGCCAATCCTTGATGATGAAGGGCAGATAGAGAATCAGGAACGTCAGCACGCCAAGGATTTCCATGTAGATAATGTAAATGGGCCAGGGCGGGAGCAGGTCAAGGATGCTGGCGGTGGCAGGCTTGCCATTGACGAAGAGATAATCACTGCCGAGCCAAAGGTTGATCATAAAGACAACGCCCATGTAAACGTTCGACCAGACGAAGACGCGCAGCATGGATTTCCAGGTGGGGCGGAAGCCCTCGACAATTGTCAGGTAGATGGGTGAGATGAATAATAGTCCATGCGCGAGGAAAGTTTGCCAGTAGCGCAGGTGGGGAAAGCCGTAAATTCCCAAGTCGGGCGTCATCAGGTATTGAAAACTTCCGCCCATTCCCATGAAATAAACAAATTCATAGATCGTGTAATTCTTGAAGATAAGCATGAATCCGCTCAGCCAGATCAGGATACTGCAAGCGTTCAGCGGAAGCAGGGTCTGCACACTCCAATGGCCCCAATAGAAATTCCACAAATGCCAGATGGACTCGTTTACCCAAAGAAAGATTCCCAATGCGATGCGGACTTTTCTGCGCGTGTCAGCGCTGGTGTTTTTGAAGCGCATCAAACCAAACCCGATGATGACCAGCGCTATCAACGCGGCAATGTGCGCGATGCCGAACAATTTGAATGGTTCGCCTGTGTAATCGTATGCAAAGAATTGGCCCATGGAGTTCTCCTCATGGAGTCGGACAGCTTGCTGTCCGTTTTAATTTTACGGAAGCAAGCTTCAAACTTTTTAAAATAAACCCGCGTCGGGAATTTTCGACACGGGTTTTCAAGTCGAGATTATGCTTTCGCATCCGCGGCGCGCAGGCGGTGCAAAACGTAAATCGTTGCCGAGAACAAAGCCAGCGCATTGGCCTGATGAAGAAGCGCCAACGGAATATTGACGTGATACAGGATCACGAGAATGCCCAGTACGATTTGCACAACAACGAGGATCAACACGAGGTTGATGCCTTTCATGATCTCGGTTGGAAAATTTTGTTTTTTGATCAGCCAATAAATCCAGACCGCCACGATCAGGCCGACGAAGGCGAACCAGCGATGGATGAACACGACCGTGGCGGGCGCGTCGATCAGATTTAGCAGCGGCGGCTCGACCTGACTCAGCAATCCGCGCGGGATGAGTTGTCCGAGCATGAGCGGCCAGGTATCCGAAACGTGGCCGGCTTTGAGTCCAGCCGTGAAGCCGCCGTAGGTGATCTGGAAGAGCAGGACAATAAATCCTCCAGCCACGATCTTGCTGGCGGTCGACCATTTGGCTTTGCCATTGCTGAAGCCGAACTGGTGGCCGAAGGCCGTCCATAACGACACGCCGATCAAAGTCAGGGCAAGGAAAAGGTGGGCGGTCAGCGCATATTGGCTGACGGAGGGCCGGTCTTCGAGTCCGGTCGAAACCATGTACCATCCCATGACGGCTTGAGCCAGGAATAAAAATCCAAGTACTACGTAAAGCCAAATTTCTTTCCAGGGAATGGTCTTCTTGAAAAAGAAAACAAAAAATGGAATGGCAAAGATCAGGCCTGCGAAGCGGGCGATGAAACGGTGGAACCACTCGAGCAAAAAGATAACTTTATATTGGTCGAGCGTCATGCCGTAATTGACTTTGACGTATTCAGGCGTGAGCTGATACTTTGCGAATTCTGTTTGCCATTGTTGCTGGTTGAGCGGCGGGACCGCTCCGTAAACGGGATTCCATTCGACGATGGACAGGCCGGAGCGGGTAAGGCGGACCAGGCCGCCGAAGACAACGAGAAACGCTGCGACGCCTACGAAAGTGTAGATCCAATTCATCACAGCGCGATTTTGAGTTTGGGGCATTTTTTCTCCGAGATATGAAGTTGCGGGGATTATAGCATTTTCGTTTGGAGGAGAATGTTACCTGGCCTCATTCGAAGTAATCCACAGATTTCGCAGATTACACAGATTGCCAAAAAAATCGACGAAATACTGGTTCTTTGGTGTTTGGTGGGGTTCCCCCATTTTTCACCACAGAGTACACAGAGAACACGGAGATTAAAAAAGGTTTTTCTCTGTGGACTCCGTGATC
>JAJYOO010000204.1 GCA_021796155.1 Chloroflexota bacterium | reverse complement strand
CATTTTGACCAGGTCATTGATCTGCGAACTCATATTTGCCTCCGTTTAATTCTGCCCCATGAAATTATGGCTTCCTTTTCTTCATTTCCGCGGCGACGGATAAGGATTGTTCATCGCCTCGTTCTTCAAGATGACGGATCACACTCGCATAATCTTCTTCGTTTCGATTCTGACTCAGCTTGTAGCTTGCCTCGACGCGCGTCACTTTGACTTGGAATCCAACGGCTCCGGCCATGACCTTTTCGACAAAGTCCTGCGGCAAAGTCTCAAGCCGGTAATCGGTTTTTGTTTCGTGGCGTTTGACCAAATTCGATAGAATGCCGCGCAATTCATCGCCGCCGTCAATCACGCGCGGCAAGCCATAAAGATGTACCGCAATGTAATTCCAGGTTGGGGCATTGAGATGGTTATACCAAGTGGCAGAGACATACGTGTGGGGTCCGCCAAAGATCAGCAACACTTCCCGGTTGGAATCAAACGCTCGCCAGAGCGTATTGGCACGCGCCATATGGCCGTTGATCAGCCATGTTCCATCGGAGTCCATTTCAAAGTCCACAAGCAAATGCGAGGCAACGGGCACGCCATTTTCTGCAAGCACCAGCGTCGCAAATTCATGTTGCTTGACAAACTCTGCTACTTCATCAAGATCTTCTTCGCGAAAATAATGAGGAATGTACATATCACCAATAAAACGGAGGAACCTGAATTGTCTCGTCAGGTTCCTCCACTAACAAAACTAAAACGAAGCAACAGCTGAATTCAAATCCTTGAAGATTTCAAAGAATTGGGTAAAGCCTGCCTTGTCAAAAGTATCCTCGACGTATTGCTGCGGATTAAGCAATTTGACGTGCGGCTGCATCCCGAGGTCACGGGAACGATCCATTGCTTTCAGCGCCGCCCAGCCCGATTGCGGATCCACAGGCTTCTCGCCGCGCAACAGAATAGCGATGCTGTGTAATGCCACCAATCCGGCACTGCTCATGAATGGTACATCGCTCAAGTCAATGATGAAATTTCGCGTGCCGCCGTTGAACAATTCCTTCACCTTGTTGATAAGTTCGGTGTAGTTGGACGCGTCCACATCGCCGTGCGGCTGGATCACAGTCACAGGGCTTTTTCCATTTTGTTGAGAAACAGTGATCTCCATGCTTCCTCCTTAACGATTTGTCTCTGAGCTGATTCGATTATACGGCAGATTTATTTATTCGACTTCGCTTCCAACCGCGCCAGGCGATGCAATAACTCATCTTCCCAATGCTTGCGGATATAAACCGGCGGGTCGGCATGTTTCACTTGTTTCAATGCAGACTTCGTCCACTTGAGCGCGGACTTTACATCACGCTGTTTATGTTCGTAATATTTTGCCAATTCGACGTAAGCATAGATGTGACCTTCGGACGCGGCCTTCTCCCAAAGTTTGACCGCCTCATCGAAGTCGCCTCGCCTCTTTTGCAGGACCGAGAGGCGGCTCACCGCTTTCCAAAAATTTTCCTCGCTGAGATTCATCTCCAGCCCGCGCTCGAAGAGACGCGCCGCGGTATCCCATTGACCGATATCTTCATAGAGCTTTGCCAATGCAATGACATCCAAGCCGTGATCAATCGCTTCGTGGAATGGATCAGCCAGCATCGTCGCAGTGTGGTTCAACAACGCGGCCATCGCGACGACATCCATGGCGTTGTGGTAGAACACACCTTTCAGCGGACGCGCATCGCCTGTGCGAAGATAATCAAAATACAAGTACGGAATTTCATAGCCCGGCACTTCTTCGATGGTGCGCGGCGCTTCCAAAATATTTTCTTCAAGATATTTCAACGCGCGCGATTCCAAACGGTCGCGCCAAAGTCGGCGCGCCAACGGAAGCAGATCAAGATGAGCGTAATCTCTGAACGGAATCGGAATCGCATTCATCGAATATCGAGTAACGAGTAACGGTATATCGAACGCTTTGCCATTGAACGTGACCAATCCTTGCGCGGGTGCGAGAAAAGTTGCAAGTCCTTCAAGCAAAGCGGGTTCTTCAGACGGATCGCGCATGAAGAATTGTTGTAAGAGAAATTCCCCATTTACAAAACGTCCCGCGCCGACGAGGAAAGCATACGTGCCGGTTCCGCCTGCGAGTCCGCTGGTTTCTGTATCAATGAAGGCAAACGATTCGATTCGTAATTCTCTCAAGCGAGAATCCGCCGCCCAGGCAGAAAGCACATCCAGCGAAGCAGTCAACTCAATTGGCGCGTGACCGTGGTGGTAATCCGAAGCAAAACGTTCTTCGTGGATAAATGTTTCGCCCGCGGATGTGGAGATTACATCACCAGCGACGACCGAACTAATTTCATAATGGACATCCGCTTTGGGCGCGGGGATATCCGCGGTTCCAACTTTAACACCAAGCGATTTGAGTTTATCCGATAGGGGAGTCATCTGCAAAATTTTATCCCTATTTGCGGCTTTAGGGCTTGATGGTTTGAAAGAGCGTATGCTTGTATATTAATTCGGTAACGTGAATTCCCTTGTAAGGTCTTATAACTTGATACCTGTGAAAGTCTTGTAACTTCGTGCCCAAAGAGTCTCGAAAAATCGTATCCTTGTGATCTGTCAAGAAAGGCAGGTGTACGATGGGACAACGGCGACTGACAAACGAGGAACGCGAGCAAATCTATATGCGGAAGAAAACGGTGAAAGCCTGCCAGGCATCGCAGAGGATCTGAATATCTCGTATGAATGTGCTCGCAAATGGTGGCGGCGCGGTCAGAAAGAAGGTTTGGCTGGTTTATCAATACGAAAACGGACCAGACCCACACAAGGAATTTTGTCGCAATTTACTCAAAACATACGAGAGGCGAGTTTGGAATTGAAACGGAAACATCAACGCTGGGGAGCATTGCGGATCTTACTCGAATTGAGTGATAACGCATGCCCAGCCGGAGTCGCTTATATCCTTATTCTCAGGAACATTGTCCTGAGTGTTTGAACGTTTGGACGAAACACAAAGAAGTTCCACAACCGGCCCAGCCCAACGCAAAAGGAATCCCGGCTGGCAGCGCCTCCGAGTTGACGTCGCAAGCCGAAGCGACTCAGCAATCCTTTACAAGTGCGATGGACGACGACTTCAACACGCCATTGGCATTGGCCGCGATCTATGAACTGGTCAAAGCCATTAATACCGCACGTGACAAAGGCGCAACCGACAACCAACTCAAGCCCGCGCAATTTACTTTGCGCGAATTGACCAGTGTATTTGGATTACGCTTGCAGGAGAAAAAAGGCTCAAGCGAGCAGGAAGCGCAGATCAATGCATTGATTGCAGAACGCAATGAAGCGCGCAAGCAAAAGTTGTGGGCGCTATCTGATCAAATCCGCGATAAGTTGAAGTCCCTCGGCGTGACGATTGAAGACAGCAAAGAGGGGACAACCTGGCGGTGGAGTTAGTTTGGTAGTTGGGTAGTTCAATAGTCAAACTTCCGAGATGCTCGCGGAGCACTCGGAAGTTTTTGTTTCAATTGTCATTGCGAGGCCCGCAAAGCGGGTCGTGGCAATCTCAACTAACATTCAAATGGTTGTTACATGAGATTTGATGCGAGCCTTGCCCTATCAACCATCGGCAGCGTAGTTACCGGCACCCCGGCCCAGCAATACTGCCCCATGTTGTAATTGTAGGTAACGGGGTTGTTGTAGGTATAGTCGACAGCCACCTCGTCGTGCTGCCGCCGCCAAGTTGGCTAGCACCCGCTTGTCCGCCACTCTCACCGTCCCCGATTGGTTTATCCCATACAAAGCATAACCAGATCCAGTCAAAACCCGCGGCATCACTGTACCATACATAGCTACACGGCCATATTGGTTTGTAGCATACTGAGTAGCCTGGTCCGGTGTCGAAAAGAACGGCGTTCCTTCTCCTACCGGCGACAAGAAAACTTGCGGCCCCACCTGTTTGGTTACCACTCCAAATCCTGGATATTGTGTTACCGTACTCAAGTCTGGGTACGCACGCATTCTCCCCCATTGCGGATAAAGCTTGCTAGCCCCCAAAAAACTTCCGGCAACAACAAAAACAAAAAACACAACCCGCTTTCGTATCACTACCCACACTATCTCACGCGTAAAACAACTACGTCAACATTCATGACTATTTAACAGTCATCTGACTAGCCCAGCTAGAACTCCGCTTAGCCTCTGTGTTAGTACTCTTCACAAACCATTTTTCCCCTTGGGAATTATAGGTAAGCCATTTCAATGCAGTTTCGGTCTCATCTGGTATTTGTTTTGACATACCACCTGGATTAACATTAAATCTCATGCCGACGAAAAACAACAATTTTCCGCTTTGTGGGTCAAAAATCAAACCACCCCCATCTCCGGCCGGGGTGACCACGTTAAACCACGGCTTTGCAGGATCGTTAATAAAGTTTCCATTCGCATCCCAAGTAAAGAACGCACCGTAAACGAAATCTATATTTTTTATCACAGATGCACCGTCCGGAACCGCACTCCCACCACACGCCGGTACCAAATCTAGTTGCTGAGGCCCTGTCACACCAGTAGTATAGACCGAAACATTCTTCATAAGATCAGTACACGGCCGCTTACCTGTCTGTATATCCGCTAAGGTCTTCTCAAACGTTGCAAGTGTCGCATCCGTGTCATCTTCAGTAGGCGAAAAGATATTATGAAGGGCGCGAAGCGTAAGCTTTGAAAGCGTTTCCTTTTCGATATCTACTTGATGCACTCCGTAGTCGGCACCACTTGTATCCACACTAGTTGATGCTGTCATCTGGAAATCACTTGTGCCCACTCTCACTTCAGAAGAAGGCGAAGTGTATGAAATCTTTACACCCTCTGGATAGTTACCACCATTTTCCACTCCCCCCGCCGGCGTGCTAGTCGCAATAGCAGTTGGCGTTTCAGGAATGATTGTGACAGTAGGTAATAAAGTTGGAGACAGAGTCAAAGTTGGTGCGGTTGTAGCAGAATTACAAGCTGAAAGAAAAACAAGAATAAAGAAGGCGGATGCAAATTTCATGAACTTCATATTCATTTCTCCCGACTCAAAAGAAAACCAGTTTGCTTCGCTCATTATATTGCAAAACTTCCTTCATTTTTTCATCTTTCCACCATCTAAATCCGCTTTGTCCCGCGCCCTTCCTCCGATCTATCTGTATCATAGCTATATTCTATCTGTATCCTATCTGTATCCTACATCCGCTGTACATCCCACCTTCCCAACGGGTCGCTCCCAGTTTCCGGCTCAGCGGATTGCCTGCAACGGCTGGCCAAATGGCCGTGAAGCATTTCTCAAGTACAATCAGCCCGATGAAAGAATTCATCTATTCAGATCG
>JAJYOO010000008.1 GCA_021796155.1 Chloroflexota bacterium | reverse complement strand
AGCAGACCGATTGGCAGAAATTGGAAAGCCATCCGCATCCGCAAAAAGGGAATTGCGGCGTGTTCGCCATTGAGCCGATCCTGAAAGGCGAGCTGATCTCACTGTGGGGCGGAAAGATTATCGCCGCCGATGAGATCGATCCGAACATGCCCAACTTCACGCAGCAGGTTTTGCAAATCGAAGATAATTTCTATTTGATGACTCCGTCCATGGAGGATGCCGACTGCTTCAACCACTGCTGTGATCCCAATGTGGGCTTAAGCGGGCAAATCGGTTTGATCGCCATGCGCGATATTGATCCGGGCGAGGAGATTTGCCTCGACTATGCCATGTGCGACGGCTCAAACTATGATGAGTTCGAATGTACGTGCGGTTCGCCGAATTGCCGCGGACGCGTCACTGGCGAAGATTGGAAGCGGCCTGAATTGTGGAAAAGGTACGACGGATATTTTTCCCCATATCTCCAGCGCCGTATTGCCGCTTTGAAAAAAGAGGTTCATCAAAGAAGTAAAGTGGCAGTTCATTAGTTCTTTTCCCGCGCGGATTTTTCTGGTTGCGCTTGGACTGCGGCTGATCCCCGTTATTTTGACGCGTCAGTTGGGGATTGGTCTCGATGACATGTTCCAGTACGATATGTTGGCGCGCAGCCTCGCTTCGGGACTTGGATTTCGGTGGTACGCGCCCGCCGATTTGGCTCGCCTTGCCCCGTATCTTCACCTCGACCTTGCGGCTCTTCATCTTGACCCGCGCGGAATGCTGACCACATTCCGTGCGCCGTTATATCCGGCTTTTCTTGCAATCATCTATTATTTCAATGGCATCCATGACGGGCGTTTTTTTGCGGCGCGTTTGGCGCAGACAGTTCTCGGCGCGCTGCTTGCGCCATTAACATATCTGACCGCGCGACATCTTTCTTTCGTCTTTCCTCTTCCTGATTCCGTAAAAGACGAAAGAGGAAAGAAGATTGCCAAAATTGCCGCGTGGATCGTCGCAGTCTATCCGATGCTTTTGATTTTTCCAATCGCATTGGCGACGGAAAACTTATTCTTTCTTCTTGTGCTTGCGACCATGCTTGCATTTCTTCGCGTCGCAGAAAAGCCAACCACTTTCAACTTTCTATTATCCGGCTTTCTCCTTGGTTTAGCGGCCTTAACACGTTCCATCATTCTTGGATTTGGCATATTAGCTATTTTATGGATTTGGCTTATTTTGAAAAATCGACGCGGTGCAATTCTTTCGTTGGTCGCTCTTCTCGTTACTATCATGCCGTGGATCATCCGTAATTCTTTGCTTGCCCGTAAATTAACCAGCATCGAGACTTCGTTGGGCTACAACCTTTACGTTGGTTATTCACCGCAATCCACCGGGACATTTACCTTTGGTCCCTCGCTTGATCTAATGTCCATTCTCGACGATAAAACGCGCGATGAAGTTGGCACGCAAAAGGCGATTCAATTTATCGAACAAGACCCGGCGCGCTTTCCAGTTTTAGCTGTGAATAGATTGGGATATTTCTTCGACGTGGAATGGCGCGCCTTTACTTATTTCTACGTCAACGATTTTCTTGGATACATTCCTCCGCCGCTTTTGATTTTGATCCTTATAATTCTGGGCGCACCATTTATCATCGTTGCCTTGTCCAGCGCGTTCGGCGCGGCTTCGTTGTCGTGGAATCCGCAGACGATTTTGTTGGCATTGCTTTTCATCGGATATTTGCTGCCGCATGTTTTCATTCTTTCCGAGGAACGATTCCACTTGGCTTTGATTCCATTTTTCGCAATCATGACCGCGGGCTTTTGGACGAATGGCTTTGCCGCGTTCAAATCCCGCCCGCGAATTCTTCTTTGGATTGCATTGGTTGTCGCTTTCCTTCTTGTGTTAAACTGGTCATTGGAAATCTATCGCGATTGGCCGATTATTTCTCAAATGTTGGGACCGAATGGGAACCAGCTCTATTTACCTTACTGAATCAGTTCGACCCGGTCTGATTAGCTTATTTGCGAGATGCATCATGGAATCTGAAAATAAGAACTCTGCTAGAATGCGCTTTATAAAAAATGTAGCAATCTTGGACGTGGGCTTGGCAATTCTTGCTGTTCTTATCGCGTGGCTCGTCAAGTTTGATTTTGGGATAATCTTATTTGGCCTGGGAATGTTGGTGGGCGGTATAGGTGCATTTCTTGGCGGCTCCGATCCTACCAGCCCGGACAATCCTAAGAACTTACGTTTCCCATTTTTCCTGTTTCGGGAGCGATCGGCTCAAGATTTGATTGCTCAAGACGCCGATAATCGTAAACACTCGGCGTCCAGTTATGAAATTGAAAATGTATTGGCCCTTGCGGGTTTGTTGGCAATAGTTATAAGCATTCCATTTCTATTTTCCATTATGTTTTCAAAATGAAGATAAAAAAACTCCTTGGCGAACGCCTTCACTTCGACTGGAAAGTTGTAACTATCACCGTCGTCACAACTTTGCTCTTGATGATTGATTATTATCATCAATTGACTCCAAACAAAGATTATGATCGCACGATTTTGTATTTGCTTATTCCGCTCCTCATTATTCTTGTGGTCTTTCGAGAAAATCCTCGCGACTACGGATTTACTTTCGGCGATTGGAAGGCCGGATTGATTTTGACGGCGTTGGGTATTGCGTTGATGGCGCCAATCCTTTGGTTCGTGGCGCGCGGCCCGGCAATGCAGGAATATTACAAGTCCCAGGTTGGCGGGCTTCCCTGGAATACATTCCTTGATCTCTTTGGATGGGAATTCATGTTCCGCGGTTTTATTTTGTTTGCCTATGCGCGCAAATTCGGCCCGGAAGCGTTGTGGCTTCAGGCTGTCCCGTTTGCGCTGGCGCACATCGGCAAGCCCGAAGTCGAGACTCTTTCAACCATCTTCGGCGGATTTGCATTCGGCTGGGTTGCCTATCGGACGCGGTCGTTTGTCTACCCATTTTTGATTCATTGGTTTGTCGCTTCGTTCACCATCATCGTTGCGGCGGGACTGCTTGGCTGAGTTTGCGCTTCGTTCCGCGACCGCAGCGGACTCTGCCGCGATCAAAAACTTGATCCGCCGCGTCGGGATCAACCCCATGGACTTGGATTGGCATCGGTTCGTGGTAGCCGTTGACGGATCCGGAAGGATGCGTGGCTGCGGACAACTCAAGCCGCATGGAAGGGACATCATCGAATTGGCATCCATCGCGGTTGAGCCTGAAGACCGCGGAAAAGGAATCGCACGCGCCGTCATCGAGCATTTGATCGAGCGGTCGCCGCATCCGTTGTATTTGATGTGCCGTTCCAGCCTTGGTCCATTTTATGAAAAATGGGAGTTTCATTCCATCGGTTTGGATGAGATGCCCACGTATTTTCGCCGCCTTGTGCGCCTCTCTTCGTTGTTCATGCCGAAAGGCGAATCGTTGTTGGTGATGAGATTGTTGTAAAATAGAGCTATGAAGCAGGTTCTTTATATGCTGATTGGGTTACTGGCCGGTTTCATTTTGGCGGGCGCACTTTTCATCGTGACGCGAATGCCATCTGGAGAACCGGTGAAGCTTTTGCCTTCGCCCACGCAGCCTGAAATCACGATTCAAATTATGGGCGAGGTGGCGCATCCTGGTGTGTATTCGTTCACGCAAGGAAGCCGCGTGCAGGATGCTGTCGAAGCAGCAGGCGGTTTGTTATCTACTGCTGATACAACGTCCGTCAATCTTGCAGCGAAGCTTGAAGATGGACAACAAATAAATATCCCGGCCGGGAGCGGTGTAGCAGTGGGAGGGCTTCCGCCTTCATCATCCAACGCGCCGTTTCTTGTGCTGACCACGCCGACTGTTCCCGCGGGGAATCTGATCAATATCAACACAGCAACGTTGGCGCAGCTCGATCTTTTGCCGGGGATTGGCCCAACAACCGCACAAAAAATTATTGACTATCGCACCCAGCACGGCCCGTTCCAAAAAATCGAAGACATCATGAACGTGCCCGGCATTGGCCCGGCGACTTTCGATAACATCAAAACTTTGATCTCCGTTCAATAACATGCCATTCGATCATTTCAATTTCATCGCACCGCTGTATAACCGCGTCGGCGATTATTCGTCGTTGGATGTGATGACCGCTGCGGCGGATTTGCCAACAAAGGGAATCTTGCTTGATGTCGGCGGCGGCACGGGGCGCGTCGCATCGGCATTGAGGGATGAAGCCGCGCACGTTTTCGTTGCGGATGTTTCACTTGGCATGTTGCGATTTGCCGCATCCAAACCCGGACTTCGAGCGGCCGCGGCCCAATCCGAGCTTTTGCCTTTCCCTGATAATTCCTTCGACCGCGTCATCATGGTGGACGCGTTTCACCACGTGATCCATCAAGCGAATACCGCTCGCGAACTTTTCCGCGTGCTCAAGCCCGGTGGCCGGATCGTGATCGAAGAACCGGACATTCGCAGTTTTGGAGTCAAGCTGATCGCGCTTGGCGAAAAGTTGTTGTTGATGCGGAGTCATTTTCTCGCGCCGGATCAGATCGTCGCGTTGTTTGATTCTTCGCGCGTGAATATTATTTCAAAAGATTCCAGCGCGTGGATTGTTGTTGAAAAAATATAAGGGCACGGCGTGCGCTTTGCGTGCTGCGCGAGCTGTGCCCTACAAAATTGTGATGTCATTCGAGCGCCGAAGGCGCGCGGCAATCTCCTGTTTGCATGTTAGACGAGATTGCCACGACCCGCTATGCGGGTCTCGCAATGACATTGGATTTTATTTACACCAACAAATGTCTTGCGATGACCATACGCTGCACTTCGCTGGTTCCTTCGCCGATGGTCATCAGCCGCGTATCACGATAAATGCGTTCGACCGGATATTCGCTCGAATATCCATATCCGCCGTGGATTTGAATTGCGTTGCGGCAAACGCGTTCTGCCATTTCGGTCGCGAATAGCTTTGCCATGGCCGCTTCTTTTGTGTATGGGCGGCCATGTTGTTTTAACCACGCGGCGTGATACACCAAAAAGCGCGCCGCTTCGATTTCCGTGGCTGCGTCTGCCAGCATCCATTGGATGGCTTCGAAGTTCGCGATGGCTTGTCCGAATGCCTGGCGTTCTTTTGCATACTGCATCGCATATTCAAATGCGGACTGCGCTAGTCCAACGGTGATCGCGCCGATGCCAATTCGTCCGCCATCGAGCGTGGAAAGAGTCTGCTGCAAGCCGCGTCCTTCTTCGCCGATCAAATTATTTAATGGCACACGCACGTCTTCATACGTCACGGCATGAGTGGGCGAGCCGTGCAATCCCATTTTCTTTTCAGGCTTGCCAATCTTGAGTCCTTTGGAATCTGTCGGGACGAGGATCATGCTCAAAGCGCGGGTGCCGCCGCCTTCGGGTCCGGTGCGAACAAGCGTGATGATGTATTCCGCGATGGACGCGTTGGTCGTCCACATTTTCGCGCCACTGATGATCCAATCTTTTCCATCCTTGACGGCTTTCGTTTTGACTCCGCCTTGCAAATCGGAACCCGCGCCCGGCTCGGTCAATGCCAGAGATCCAAGTTTGCCTTTGCCGCTGGCAACGAGCGGAAGCCATTTCTTTTTGAGCGCTTCGCTTCCGTACAGAACCAGTGGCGAAGTGCCTAATCCATTGTGTGCGGCGATGGAAAGCGCGGTTGAGCCGCAGCCCCAGCCGAGTTCTTCGAGCGCTACCGCCGCGCTGATGGCGTCCACGCCCGCGCCGCCATATTGCTCCGGGATATTCAGCCCGAGCAATCCGAGCGGACCCATCTTGCGAGTCGCTTCCCAGTTGAATTCGCTTTTCTCGTCCACTTCCTTGGCTTTGGGACGGACCTCCTTTTCCACAAAGTCGTGGACGGTTCTCTTCCACAAACGCTGTTCGTCGTTCAGATCAAAATTCATTGTCGCTCCTCCTTGGGCTTGCTGTTTTATATTGTGATGACTTTACTCGCTTTCATTTGTGCTTCGATGATGTCAGGCATTCCTCCTACAATCCCGACTTGCACATCCTTTGACAATCCCATTGCTTCGAGACAGGTTGAGCAGATAATTATTTGCACTCCCTTCGCTTCCAGCTTTTTCAATGGATCGAGCACCGGCGAATCTTTGACCGTCAGCTTTACACCATCTGTATAAAAGCAAATCGCCGACGGTAAATTGTTTCCCTGCAATAATAAGTTGAAATATTTATCTATAAGTTTGATCGGAAGGTCCGCCGGTTGAGCGGCATGACCCATGCCATAATTTGTAACCAGTAAGACGGTATTTTTCATTCATTTTCCTTTGACTTATTATATTGTTCGAGAATCTCTTTTGCTTCTGCAGCTTGTTCCTTCGGGACGAATAGCTGGACGCGTCCCAAGCCGTCAATCATCACCGGGTAAATGTTGTGGCCGACCGCCTCCTGGAATATTTCCACTTGAATGCCTTCGGCTTCAAGATAACTTTTGAGCAAGTCGGCTTCCATGCGGCCATTGACTTCCGTCAGCAATTCATATTTGAGTTGGTCCATTTTGACTCCTTGATTCACTAATCCATGTACAGACGCAGAGTTTTGTCCGCGAGCTGTTCGACGCGCAGTTTTTTCAGCGGGCGGTCAGCAGGGCCTTTCAGAACATAGCCATTTCCATCATACCGCGAGCCGTGGCAGGGACAGGCAAACCCAGTGACATTTTCCTCCACGGTGCAGCCCAGATGCGTACAAACCAGACTCAGCGCAGTGAATTGCGTGCCGTCTCGAATCAGGATGGCGGGAATGTAGGGAAGCAAAGTCCGCGGCTGGGAATAATTATCGGCGGGGCCCAAATCATATTCGGACGGCGCTGTCTCAGTTTCGTAGCCCAAAAAGCGGACGAGTCCGGTGAGGCCGAGGAGTCCAGCCCCGATCAGAAAACCGTCGGTTGCCAATTTCAAAATGTCGCGTCGTGAGATTATTGTCATGGGTTAATTACGGATGTGTATCCAAGTATAGTCAGAATAATCAATGTTAGAAAGATCGCTGTTACCAGAATTTGAGCCGCGCGTCCTTTACGCGGGAACCAGCGTCCGCGTTCGGTTTCGTTGAGTTGTGGAAACACATACGGTATGAGAACCAGAATGAGGACCACGAGCAACGGAACGACAACGCCCAAAAGGAAAGGGTTTCCCAGTTTCAACAATTGTTGAACCCATAGGAAAAACCAGGGCGCGCGCGCGTCGGTCAACTGGATTACGTTGTCGCGGATGGGAAGCGCGATTGGTGCGCGTAGGAATGCGGAGAGCAGAACCAAAACGACGCCTGCAATCAGCATGGCGAGAACCTCGCGTCGCAATAACTCGGATCGGTCAATGCGGTCGGTTTTTAAGGGCAGGCGATTCGGTGGTGCGGCAATGCCGCCGTCGCGACGGACGCGGAACAAATGCCATATCAGGATGACTGCTCCTATAATGCCCAGTGCATAAATATGCCAGGTATAGAAACGCACAAGAGCGGCAGGCCCGATTGTGCTACCTCCAACCACAAACAAGAAAAGCGACTCGCCCAACGCGGGTATGGACTTGATGAGATTCGTTCCGGCCACCAATGCCCAACGTATCCCTTCGTCCCAGCGAAGAACATAACCAGTGAAATCAAAGAAAAGGATGATGATAAGCAGACCAAGTCCAAGCAGGTAGTTAAATCGTCGAGGTGACGAAAACGCGCCCGTGAAGATGACTCGCAAAAGATGAATAACCGCAACAACAACCAGTGCTTGCGCCGCCCAATAATGCAGATTGCGAACGAAGCTGCCGAACGGAACCAGGAAAGTAATTGTTTGAATCGAATTGGCTGCTTGGTCAGGCGACGGCATGTAATAGAACATTTCCAGCAGGCCGGTCACGACCAAAACCAAACAAAGAAAAACGGCGATGCCGCCCGCTCCAAGCGTGTATCTCCAACGCGCCTGCGCCGCGGGAATTGTCGGCGGATGCAGGTGCGCGAAAAAGTTTGGGCGTTTGGGGCGGCTGATCGTAGGCGCGCCCGCTGCGGGGTCTGGATTTGAAGCGGGTTGAAGGCGCGGCCACGCAAACTGTAAAGCCAGTCCCAATGATGATAGAAGCAGTGTGGCTGCCAGAACTATTTCCGCAATATGATCGTCGGGCGGCGGCGCCATTTCTCGAACAAAAATTTCCGATGCGTTTTGCTCGCTCAAGACGATGTTTGCTGGAAGAACACCTTTCACTTTCAAGATGTAAGCTGTCACTTGCCAGGCTTTGTCCGAAGTCAACGATCCGGGATTCCACCACGGCATGTTCGCGAGAATAAAATCATGCATATCCTGTGCCGTCAGAAAACGTGCTAGGGATCCCGGTGCTGTCAAAGCGGGAATGAATTTGTCTTTGGGAATTTCAAAACCTTCTGGCGGATGATCTTTTCCATGACAGCGGGATTTCCAACAATTGGCGTCCGGGCCAAAGGCCGCACCGCGCCACTCATTGGTCAGACCTTGACCGCGATCACCATGACATGCCATGCAGACGCCCCAATAAATCAACGAGCCTTGGTCAGCCTGACTCGGTTGAGATGGGACAATGGGCCTTGCCAGCCTGCTTGCATCGAATGGCGGCAATGTGGCTGTGGCTGCTGGAGAGTTCGCGCTCGGCGTGGCCGTCGGCAGAAAAGTTTGCGCGCCCGCATTTCGCGTTTGGAAAAAGCCGAGGAGAAGTACACCGACCAATACAAGAATAATTGATAACGCGCGTCTATAATTTATCCGCGCTTCGTGCGAATCCACGTTTCCCCAATTTCTCATTAGCCGTTCCCATAGCCTTTAAACAATTTGGGAAAGTGAATCGCTTGCTTCTTCGGTAACAATGTTCCTCCACCATTCGTAAATTTTTGTCCCTTGATTTTGCTCGACATTCTTATTCCGTTCATCTTCTGCTTTATCACCGTGGATTACTTTTAGCGGCACAATCCGAAGGCGGAGTATAAGCCAGCATCAGGAAAAATTCCTATGCAGCAGCATCGGAAAATCAAGCTTTTGTCCAAAAGATGATAAAAGTAATTGTCCACAATATGCTGATAATCAATTGTCTAGTCCCGATCTTTACTGGTTTCCATTTCACCGCGGGATGGTCAATGCCCCATAGTGTTTCGAGCCACTGTATTAGATAAGGAATGAAAATCAGGTGCGGCAGGATTCCCGCTCCGAGTCCGAGCGCCGCGCTGATGAAAAAGTTGAAAGATGTGAAGGCAAACGCGATGCTCCCGAGGCGGAAGCGATCATAACGATTCGGGACGGACTTCCATTCGCGTTGCTCCAATCGCAGATATGCATACATGATGGAGCCTGCTGACTGAAGCCATGTCAATAGCCATAGCCACGAGCCATACGGATCATAATGGCGGATGCCGATCCAGTATGCGGCGGGCGCTACCAGCGATAGCACGCCGGTTGCAATAATTTCAATACTGGCCTGTCTTCGTTCTGCGCGGCGGCTGACCAGCCACAGGTGCCATGCGAAGACAGGAATACCGGGAATCGCAAGATAAGCGATGTATCCATCGCCAAGCAAAAATAGTTCGCTTAAGGCAAGCAATGCAATTACTCCGTAGACCATGACCCAAAAACGCGCAGCGGGCAAATCCGTTTGCGGGCGGCGGCCAGAGTAAGCCTTGGCAGCCATTGTCAGGGGCTGGCGCAAAAGGAACGCCGCCATGGCTGCGATACACAAACTAAAAGTAGCGTAACTGAACGTTCGTCCTGCAAAGATGCCGACAATTAATGGACTTAAGATAAAGACCCACGAGCCATGGTCTTGTGGAATGGCGATTTGTTTGCGGAATAAGTTGCTGGTAGTTGTGGATGTCACGGACGCATTATAGCAAATTTGAACTGTGAAGCGTTAAGCGTTGAATAGATTATTTTGTTGAACAGGTAAAACAAAAACTCCTCCGCAACGAGGAGTTTTTGCTTCATGTTTTGAATTTCAGGTCGCGTTTTACGGTCCCGGTGTCATTATTGGAAGAGCGGCCGCGTTTGCGGGAACGTTTTCCAACTCCGCAGCCTGTACCCAGCACGGCTTGTGAAAATATGGATTGCGGATGATGTACCAACCAGGGGTGCTTCCGATGCCAAGCACCACGACTCTCGCGCCCTTGTTGATGTTGCTTTCCAGTGTATATGTCGGCCCCGGACCATACCAGCAACCAGTAAAGTTTCCGATAGTGGGAGGTTTGGACGTTGAATTGGCAGTTGGTGTGGCGGCCTCGGTGGGAACAAAAGTCGGTGTAATGGTAGCCGTTGGCGTCGGTGTGGATGCGGCAGCGGTCTCCGTTAAAATTGTTGATGCCGCCTGAGCAATTGCTGTGGACATAACACTTGGATCCACAGGTTGTGGCGTCGCTTTAGGTGCACAGGCGGCAAGAAGCAATATTAAGGCCAATCCAATCACAGACAAGTTTATAAATCGTAAGTTCATATCACCTCTATAAGTATGTAATTCTAAACGTTTGTTTTTGTCCGCTATATTGGACTTATGGATTTCTAATTTGATTTTGCTCTTCTTCTTGCCAGGCTATGACGGAACTTGTAAAGTCGGGGCGTCGAGGTTTGCAGAGTCCTCGCAGAGGAAACGAAGGACTGAACAAAACAGAAGACTCCCTTGAGTTGGGAGTCTTTTCTTGTGCTTTGTCGGGGCGCCGAGATTTGAACTCGGGACCTCACGGACCCGAACCGTGCGCTCTACCGGGCTGAGCCACGCCCCGATCATTTCCAAAAGCAGGACGCATTATAACTGCCGCATATCCTTTTGACAAGTAAGTTGTGCAAGTCGGTTTCGGACGTGCTATTTTGTTTGCCTGCCAACGGTTATAATCTTGTCGCTGACTTCAATGTGATTTGACGAATATGAACAGTGAATCTTCATTCTCCGGCACGCCGCGAATTTCCATCAGGGACTATTTTCTTTTGACGATAGCTGTATTGGTAATTATTGTTATCTATGTTGGATTAGTGTCCGGTGGTCGTTGGGTATATTGGCCGAGGACGAGCAATTACTACGATCAACTTGCAACCTCGTTTCATCACGGTCAGTTAGCTTTATTGACAAAACCGACTCCGGCGCTTCTAAATCTACCGAACCCATACGACCGAAACCAACGAAATGGGATTCCGTATCTCATTGACGCATCACTTTACAAAGGCCAATATTATCTTTACTTTGGACCGATGCCGGCAGTCCTGTTAGCTATCATCAAATATCTCATCCCTTTAGAAATCGGCGATCAATATCTGGTTTTTATTTTCATTACCGGCATCTTCATTCTGCAAAGTTTCCTCTTGATAAAAATCCGGCGACGCTTCTTCAGCAGTCTTCCAACTTGGATGGATTCCACTGCGATTCTCGCGGCAGGATTGATCGGGCCGTTCACGAGGATGCTTGTCCATCCGTGGATTTATGAAGCTGCTTTGTCTGGAGGACAATTCTTTTTTCTTGGCGGGCTGACCTGCGCTTTTCTCGCCTTCGAAGAAGGTAAAGTCAAAAATCGATGGCTGTTAGCCGCTGGAACCTTGTGGGCGTTTGCCGCAGCAACGCGGGTTACCCAGCTATTTGCAATTGCTTTCATGGTTCTCGTGATTCTAGCCATCATTCTGAAAAAGGCTCTCCAGATAAAATCATATTCGACGTCAATTAAATCAATTGGCATGTTAGCTGCCCCATTAGCCGTGGCGGGAGCCACCTTAGCATGGTACAACTATGCCCGCTTTGACTCGGTCTTCGAGTTCGGACTCTATTATCAGCTTGCTTATAATCTTCAGAGTTTCTATCATACGATGTTCCTGCGCGGATACATCCCCCAGAATCTATACAACTATTTTCTCAACCCCTTTTTAGTAAGCAATTCTTTTCCATTCCTGATGCCGCAAAACGGAAACAAAACACCGTTATTTTCGTTTTACAGTTTACCCAAGCCTTATGTAATTGATGGATTTATTACCGGATTGCTTTATGCTAATCCGTTCATTATCTTTGCTGTTGTCCCGTTGTTCTTCCTCGCGGCGAACTGGATTAATAGGAGAAAAACAAAATCGGGGGATGAAAACTTTCTCAACTGGATAAACGTGAGTCTGATCGGTGCTTTCCTCGCTCCGTTCATTCCTTTGATGATGTTCTTTTATGCGGCGACACGTTACGAAGCTGACTTCATGTCATCGCTATCCATGCTTGCCATCATTGGATTCTGGCAAATCAGTGCATCGGCTGAAAACAAAAAAGGCTTACAGAAATCATTTGTCATCCTTGGGTCAACTCTTGTAATTCTTTCTGTTATTATCAATACCATCATCGCGTTTACAAGTCACCTGACTTGGTTTGGGATTTCTTGAAGATCGGGCTCAAAGTTGTAGACATTCAAACAAAGACCAAATGCAAATTATTCGAATGAAAAGGCCTCCAGCATTGATCGCTGTATCGACACTTGGCATCATCATAATAGCCTTTGCGGTATTCGCAAATCAGCTTGGACTTGACCACAACACTCGTTGGGGCGCGTTCCGAACTTCTTTGCTAGTGCTCGGCATTCTTGCCCTCATTTGCTCGGCATTCTTCTTCATTGTTGCATCGAAACTCAAACGCATTTTTTTTCTTACAACTTTGATTGGCACCTTTATCATTGCAGTTTATGTTTGGTTTGTGAGCGTTGGTTTCTGGACAAAATGGCCGAGCACGACAAATTACTATGACATGCTTGGGACTTCTTTCCGGTATGGCCAGCTTTCGTTGGAACCGAGGCCAAACTCGGCACTCTTGGACCTGCCCAATCCGTATGATGTCCAGGCGCGCAAGTTGCGGCCTGATGCGTTTTATATTTTCGATGGCTCGCTTTATAACGGAAAGTTTTATCTCTATTGGGGACCGGCTCCGGCAGTCTTTCTAGCTGCGATCAAATTTTTGATTCCCAGTGAAATCGGCGACCAATATATTGTCTTCGCTTCTGTGCTCGGACTTTTCATCATTCAATCTATATTTGCGTTGAAGCTCTGGGGACGCTTCTTCCCGGACCTTCCAGCGTGGACAGCATTACTGGGAATTTTTCTCTGCGGATTGATCAGCCCGATGACATGGATGCTAAATCAACCTGAGATTTATGAAGCGTCTATCGCAAGCGGACAATTTTTCTTGATCGGCGGGTTATTTTTTGCATTTATTGCGCTGGATAACAAGCCATTACCCTCTCTCTGGCAGCTAAGCTTGGCTGGTATTTTACTTAGTCTTGCCATTGCGTCACGCCTG
Source organism: Chloroflexota bacterium (assembly GCA_021796155.1). Next base: position 7,630 of record JAJYOO010000008.1, on the reverse strand, counting down.
ACATTGTTGCTGCCAGTATTATTCATCGCCGCAATGATCATCTTATGGATCGCGCAAGATTACTTTCGGACGCGTAACCTCGCCAATACCTGGAAACCATTAGTAGCATTAGCCATACCTTTAATTGGGGGAGCGATTCTTCTCGGATGGTACAACTGGGCGCGGTTCGGTTCTGTTTTCGAATCAGGATTACGCTACCAGTTGAGCGGAATAGATTATCGCAATCATTTCAAGGATATCTTCTCACTTTCTTATATCCCGGCGAATCTTTATAACTACCTGCTCACGCCGTTCAAATACATTCGCACATTCCCATTCCTAAAGCCGTATTCCGGCGATCAATCCTTTGCCCTTTTTCATCGCGTGCCAGGTTTTTATTATTCAAGAGAAAAGATTACTGGCTTGCTCTATACTGCTCCGTTTTTACTGTTTGCTCTGATTTCTGTTTCCGTGACTGCGGCAAAGGTTCTGGAAAAACACCCTAACGATTCTTCGGGCGACGCAATTGCGAATCAAAAATCGTTGGCATGGATTTCAATCGTCCTAGCTGGAGTCGCATCGGCATCTTTTATTATCATCATGATTTACTTCTACGCCACAATGCGCTTCATCGACGACTTTATGCCGGCTCTTGTTTTGTTTGCCCTTATTGGATTCTGGCAGGGTTATCAATCTCTTTCCCGCTGGCGAACAATTCAGATATCTTACTCAATCTTGGCCATCGGCCTCGCAGTCGCAACGATTGTCATAAGTACAGTGCTGGCAATCTCAGGTTACAAAGAAAGATTTTCAGAATTGAATCCAACTCTATTTCACAGTCTGGTTGTACTCTTTAGACCATAAACTTACTTTCGTTTTCTATAATTGTCATAATTTTCGTCTCTGTTATAATCACCCCCGTTATCTTCACGAACGGGAGAATTTTTTATGGCTTACAAAATCAAGTTCGGTACAGACGGCTGGCGCGGTGAGATCGCCGAAGACTACACCTTTGACAATGTGCGACGCGCGGCGCAGGGCTTTGCTTCTTATATGCTATCGCAGGGCAAAAAAGGCGAATGGATCGTTGTTGGACATGATAAGCGATTCGCATCAGAATTTTTTGCAGCGGCTGTTGCTGAAGTTCTCGCGGGCAACGGATTTCGCGTCTATTTGACAGACGGTGCGACGCCGACGCCTGTGATTGCTTATGCAGTCTTGGATAAAAAAGCTGCAGGCGCGGTCAATATTACAGCTTCACATAATCCACCGACGGATAACGGATTCAAAGTCCGGAACGAGACGGGCGGCGCGATTGATCCCGATGGGTTGAACCAAATCGAAAACGGAATCCCGGATTCAGTCGAGGCCGTGAAGCGGACAAATTACGCCGAGGCCGAAGGCGCGGGCAAGATCGTCAAGTTCGACGCGGCGACTCCTTATATCAATCATCTGACGCGCGATGATTTGATTGACTTGCAGCCCATCAAAGATGCGGGCCTGACCGTCATGGCCGATTTGATGTGGGGTAACGGCGCGGGATGGTTTACCCGTTTGCTGGCAGGCGGCAAGACGAAAGTTATTGAAATTCACAACACGCGCAATCCGTCCTTCCCGGAAATGAAGCGACCGGAGCCAATCCCGCCGAACATCAACGTTGGTTTGCAAGCAACGCTTGATAACAAAGCGGACGTTTTGCTTATCACCGATGGTGATGCGGATCGTGTGGGCGTGGGCGACGAGCACGGACAATTTGTGAATCAATTGCGCGTTTATGGTTTGCTTGCCTATTATCTGCTTGAGATTCGCAAACAGCGCGGACCGATTGTTAAAACGCTTTCGACGACGACCATGCTCAACAAACTTGGCAAGCTTTATGATGTGCCAGTGTACGAAACGGGTGTGGGATTCAAATACGTCGCGCCGAAGATGACCGAGACGAACGCGTTGATCGGCGGCGAGGAAAGTGGCGGTTATGCGTTCCGCGGCAATGTGCCCGAGCGCGACGGAATTTTGGCCGGGCTTTATATGCTGGATTTCATGGTCAAGACCGGCAAGACGCCAACACAATTGCTCGACGACCTTTTTGCAAAAGTCGGCGCGCATTATTATGACCGGATCGACACACCTTTTAGCGGCGACCGCAAAACGCGTGAAGAAACGATTCTGAAAGCGAATCCGAAAATGATCGGCGGACTGAAAGTCACTGAACTGGTCACGATTGACGGATACCAGTTCAAGCTCGAAGATGGCGGCTGGATGTTGATCCGCTTCAGCGGCACCGAGCCGATCATGCGTGTCTACTGCGAGACGACTCATCAGGATAAAGTTCAGGCAATTCTTCAAGATGGATTGAAAGTCGCAGGATTAAAATAGTCTGCAGATTGGCATGTTGGAAAGTTCGACACTCAACGTGCCAACTTTTTAACCTGCCAACGTGTTAACAGATACCCATTGCCATTTGGATTTCCATAAATTCAACGATGACCGCGCGGCGGTGATTCAACGCGCCAAGGACGCGGGGTTGATTCGGATTCTTGTCCCGGGAACTGATCAGACTTCCAGCGCGGATGCAGTAAAGCTGGCCGAATCAGATTCAATAATTTACGCGGCGGTGGGGTTTCAGCCGACGGATATTGACAAGTTAAACGAAGATGCCTTCAAGAAAATCAGCGAGCTTACAAAACACCAAAAAGTCGTCGCTATTGGTGAGATCGGACTCGATTATTACTGGGTCAAAGAAGAAGAAAAACGTGCGGCCCAACGCGAAGGGTCGAGAAGACAACTTGATTTGGCGGAGTCCGTTCAAAAGCCGGTGATCATCCATCTGCGCGAAGAGAACGACGCGGTGCAAGGCGATGCGGCTGGGGACTTGGTAAAAATTCTGGAGGAATGGGTAGCCCGCCTCGGGTCTAGGAATGCGACGCTGGCTCAACGTCTAGGAGTGCTTCACTCGTTTTCGGGGTCTCTCGCGACCGCAACGCGTGCCATCCAACTCGGGTTCTATATTGGTGTCACTGGACCAATCACGTACAAAAATGCGGAGCACAAGCGTCAGGTCATTGCGGCTTTACCGCTGGAGCGATTGCTCATCGAAACAGACTCGCCATATCTGGCTCCGCATCCTTACCGAGGAAAACGAAACGAACCTGCCTTTGTTGCCCATATTGCTGATAAAATTGCAGAAATAAAATCCAGCAACCCGCAGGAGGTCGCCGCGATCACAACCGCAAACGCGGCGCGGCTTTTTTCCTGGGGAGAAATCGTTTGAATAACGTTACTTTTCTTTCACCCGTTCAAGAACAACTTAAACTTGTTGAGGCTCGACTTCATGCACAGGCGGACGACCGCCATCCGGACATGCGCGCCGCGCTCGAGCAGATTCTCGCGGCGGGAGGCAAACGCATCAGACCGACTTTGGCCTTGCTCGTCGGAAATATGCTTGGTGCGCCCGAAGACCGAATCGTCACTCTCGGCGCATCAGTGGAATTGCTTCACACAGCTACGCTGGTTCACGATGATCTGATTGACGGATCGCTCCTGCGCCGCGGAATGCCAACGTTGAACGCGCGCTGGTCGCCCGCCGCGACGGTCCTGACCGGCGACTTTTTGTTTGCGCGCGCCGCCAAGCTTGCAGCCGAAACTGATCACTTGCCACTGATGAAACTTTTTGCGGAAACATTGGCTGTCATCGTCAATGGCGAATTGACTCAAATGTTTTCAGCGCACGGTGTCATCAGCCGCGAGAATTATGCTCAACGCATTTATGCAAAAACCGCGTCGCTTTTTGAAATGACCAGCCGCTCAGCTGCGATGGTGAGTCCGGTTAGTGAGTCAACTGTCGAAGCGATGCGACAGTTTGGCTACGAAATCGGAATCGCATTTCAAATCGTTGACGATATCCTCGATTTCACAGGCGAACAATCAACCGTCGGTAAGCCCGTTGGCTCGGATCTATTAAATGGGTTGGTCACGCTTCCGGCAATTTATTACGCTGAAGCTCATCCGAACGATGAAGATGTAAAGTCGCTGCCGGAAGGCGGCTGGGCCAACGAAGAGCGGATGTCGCGACTGATCGAAAACATCCGCCGTACTGACGCAATCAACAAATCCATGAACGAGGCTAATCAGCACGTTGACCGCGCTCTGCAAATTCTGCAAAGATTTGAACCAGGCACGGAGCGTGATGGATTGGAGAATTTAGCCAAATTCATTGTTGACCGCAAAATATAATCGTGAGACTCTTCGCGTTCGAAAGAAATCAAGAAGGTTCCAATGGTTAATCCCCGCCGTCCCTTCCGCTTGAACGTCGGCTTTATCATTCACGAGGAAGTCGGCTATACACATGAATTCCCGTTTGAGTTTGACAAAGTCAAGCTTGGAGACGATCTCGAATTGCGCGAATTTTCCGGCGCGGTTCAGGTTGGGCGCACGCCCCAAGGTCTGCTTTTCACCGGAAAATTTTCAGCGGGGATGACGCTCGAATGTGTCCGCTGTTTGAAGGAATTCGAACACGCCTTGAATTGGGATATGACTGAGTTGTATGCGTTCAACGAAAAATCCGTGAGCGATTCGGGATTGCTGGTTCCCGAAAACGCACAGATTGATCTTGAGCCATTGATTCGCGAATACGCCTTACTTGAAGTTCCCATCAGCCCAATCTGCAAACTGGACTGCAAAGGGCTATGTGCAGTCTGCGGACAGGATTTGAACATCGCGGATTGCGGCCATCGTCCCGAGGAAGACGAGTCGCCCTTTTCGGTTTTGAAGAAGTTGAAATGATGGGTTGGTTGAACGAGTTTCGCTTCAGGTCCAATGAAAACAACAACATCTTCCAGACTTAAACTGCTAAGCGCAGCCGCCGCAGTCGTTTTTCTTGCCGCGGTTTTTTCGTGGAATACATATCAGAACGCTACACACGAGGATTACCATAACTCGAACTTTTCCAAGTTTTGGATTGCTGGTCACATGGTTTTGACCGGCCAAAATCCGTATGATCCAACTCAATGGTACAACGCACACATCCAATTGGGCGCAACATGGATTCCTGATAAGATTTTCCTCTATCCCTTACCACAAGCATTCTTGCTTGTTCCATTGGCATTATTACCACCGCAAGCATCATTTCTGTTTTGGGGAATTCTTTCACAGACAATCTTAGCCATCACGTGTTTTGTGTTGCTCAATCAGCCCGGATGGATTCGGCAGAAAAGGCTTTTTGTTCCACTCGTCATTTTTTTCTTATTCTTTGGCCCCGTGTACTTGAGTCTTCAGATTGGCTCCATCGGTGCGATTGCAATGGCGGCTTTGCTTGTCGCGATTATTTTGCTGGAACAAAATAAATCGTTGCCAGCTGGTCTTGCATTATCGCTTCTCGCGTTGAAACCGCCGCAGGGATTCCCAATTTTGTTCCTTGCCGGAATTTGGTTCCTGTTTCGACGCGATTGGAAGGCCATCGCGGGGATGATTCTTGGCGGATTGATTTTGCTCATCGGTGGATTGATCTACGATCCGTTATGGATTCAAAAATTTCTGAATAACAGCGAATCGATTCTAGGCCGAACTTTGGGCGTGCAGTCCAATTTATGGAGTTTGTCCTACCTCGCTTGCAACGCGAACGGAACTTGCACGGCGATTCTCGGAGGCGTTCTTTTCGTTGGATTGATCACGGCAGGAGGATGGTTCGTTTGGCGATTCCGCTCGCAATTGACAGCATGGGAAACGTTCAGCATCATCATTCCTATCGCTTTCGTGTGTGCTGTATATCTTTTTGCATACGATCAGATGTTATTTATTTTCCCAATCGTCTGGATTGCGGCCAAGTTAGTTGAACGTACAAAATCCTATGTTCCGAGTTTGCTTTTCATGATCGGCCTAGACGTGCTTTCCATTGCGCTGCTTGTTGTACAAGCGAATACCAAAAGTGACGTTTGGAATATCAGCATCACAATCATTGTGCTGGGCCTATGTTTTTGGCTGCTTCGGGTGGACAAGCGATCACTTGAGCAGCTTAATCGCTTGTGAGGACAAATCACCTTCACTGTCTGAGGAAACTGCTGTTGATATAATGCCTTCAAAAACAGTCAATCGAATAATATATATTGTCATTGTACTAATCGTTTCCACTGGAATATTTTTTTCGTATCTTTATGTCACTGGCTCTTGGAACTTTGATCCGGCAACGTTTCCCGCAATGATGGAAGGCACTGCGGATCGTCCGTATGTTTATCGTGTGCTGATGCCGTTGATTTCAAAATCCATGGCACGGATCATACCCGAATGGTTTGTTGGGCTTTCCCAGAAAGCGCCCGATACTTTAAAAACCATGATCAATTCATTGAGCCAAGGCGTCTACATTCGGGATGCTATTCTTGCTGTCAGCTTGATGTACCTTTCGTTGGTCGGCTTTATTTTTGCGGAAGGAACACTACTGAAAGAGCTTGAATATTCGGACGATGCTCAACGGGCCATACCAATGCTCCTTGCCATCTTGATTCTGCCTTTGACGATGTATCATGGATATATCTATGACCTGCCTCAGCTTTTCTTATTCACCCTCGGCTTGATCTTTCTCCTTCGCCGACAATGGCCCCTTTATCTTCCGCTTCTAATCCTCGCGACCTTGAATAAGGAGACCTCGATCTTCCTAGTCGTTATCTTCGCCCTGTACTTCTTCCGGTCTCTGGATCGCAAGACATATATCATCCTGCTTGCTGCACAAACCATCATATACCTTGTCGTTCATGGCTGGTTCATGTATCTTTATAGGAACAATCCGGGCGATATACTGGTTTGGACCCTCAATCTTCACATTACACAATATACAAAATATCCAATCACGTTTCTGGTGACACTGTTTTTCTTCGGCGGCATCCTGTTTATGGTCTTTAAGGGCTGGCGTTCCAAGCCATTTTTTCTGCGAATATCTTTTATTGTTTTTTTCATGATGCTTGTCTTGTTTTTTGTAGGGGGCCGGGAAATGGAATTTAGGGTTTTCATAGATATATTGCCCATCTTTGGCACCCTTCTGTTTCCATATATGAGGCCGACCAGGCCAAATCCAAGCTCTATTGACAAACCTTCCTTGCAAGCTTAAACTATCGCCCATGATTTTCCGCTCTTCCCTAATGGTGACAATAACCATGTCCATGCAAATGGAAATCCGTTGCCGCGTCTGGGATGAGCGTTAGTTTTGCCTTTGTTGAAATAAGAGGCTGTCCCAGTTCCGCGGACGGCCTTTTTGTTTTTCATAGCCTCAATAGTCTGACTGGTCTAACAAGTCTTGCAAGTCAAAGACTGACCTTTTAAACTTGTGCGACTACAAGACCTATTAGACTTCACGGAGTGACTTATGCCTGAAAATATTTTGATTGCCATTGCATGGCCTTACGCCAATGCCGAAATCCACGTTGGAAATATCACCGGCTCCCACCTGCCCGGTGACATTGTCGCGCGCTACCATCGTTTAAAAGGCAATAACGTTTTGATGGTCAGCGGCACGGACTCACACGGCACGCCCGTCACCATCCGCGCGGACCAGGAAGGTAAACCCGTCGAGGAAGTTTACAAACGATTCCATGACAGTTTCCTCGAAGTCTTCAAAGGCTATGAAAAACAAAAAGGCCGTCCGCGGAACTGGGACAGCCTCTTA
>JAJYOO010000203.1 GCA_021796155.1 Chloroflexota bacterium | reverse complement strand
AATTGTTTCATGGCTGGCCTCGTTATCTTGTGGACGATTGTAGCGCAAGTGATTATCTTTCGCCATGTTACCAAGAAATTCACAAAGCAAAACCGGAGAAGCTAACGACTCAAAGTAAGGCTGACACCCCATCACCTTTTGGCGGTTTCTCGATCAGGCGTTTCATTTCATCGAGCACAGCTTGATGAATGGTTTGCGTGTCATTCATACCAAGTTCTTTGACGTTGATTGGTCTACCAATTTGAATTTTAACAGTCACCGGTTTTAAATCAAACATCACCATACTCAACAATTCCAAAGCGACCGCAAGTAGTTCGCGTTCATCGAGCGTACGTTTGAGTCGAATCAGCGGGTGATTCGCGGCCTTGTCCCAAACCACGTTGCGAACAACAATTGGCAAAATGGCCGTCTCCTGCGCAAAGCGAATAAAAACGCTGGCGCTATCTGTCCATGTTTTTAGTGACTCAAGTGCGCTATCATAAACATCGGGATCGGGTTCGGTGTGGCCCGCGGGAAACGTCAAAATCGAACCGCCGTTTCGCAGATGTGCGCTGCCACGTCTGACCATCGCAACGCGTTCGTTGGAATCATCGGTTACATAAAAAAGTTGTTTATGGAGATTTGGAAGCGTCAATAAAAACGGACGGTTCAGCGCGATGATCTTTAGATTATCGCGGTTGAGCACGCAAAACAGCGCCAGTGTGTCGGTCATGCCTGGATGATTGGATAAAGCCAAAATCGGGCCAGCCGGCAAATGGTCAAGACCAAAGACGCGCACATCACGAACGTAGAGTCGCTCGGTTTGACGCGATGCGTCGGCTAATCCACATTTTGCGATGGTAGCGTCGTAGTCAATCATCTGACGCGCAAACTTGCGCGCCGCCCCATGGAAAACGAATCGAACCGCGCGGTCAAACATCGGCTGATTCTGAACGCCGAAGGCATTGACGAGATCATCGAGATTGATTTGTGTTAACTCTTCAAGGGGATTCACTCGCGGCATTATAAACCCCCTCCGTCTCGCCAATGGCGAGACACCTCCCCAAAATCAAAATGATTTGGGGGAGGAAGGGTGATGGCTATTCAGGTTCCATCGTGAACTCTAATGGATAACTTGAGAGCCGCGCCGCAAAATGCGCTTTGTTGATTCTTCTTTGCGCTTCAGGCTTTGGCAACGTTTGAACGTAAGCATTGCCATTGATATGCGCGGTGAGCATCACGTTGGCCGCGTTAGATGTGGGAAGCAGAAAGATCGCGATCAAAATGTGGATGACGAAGTCCATCGGCGTGACGTCGTCGTTGTGGATGATGACGCGGTAGAGCGGACCTTCTTCAGTTTGTTCCTGCTCATCGGGATGGATCTTTGGAATGGGCAGAGTTTTGGATGGCATGAGGAGATTATAGCCCCCTCCACCGCTTCGCGGCACCTCCCCCAAATCCTTTGGATTTGGGGGAGGCTGGGTTAGTTCAATTGTTTCATCTCTTCTTCAGTCAAAATAATATCGGCTGAATCGAGATTTTCTTTTTGATGTTTCGGGTCGAACGACATTGGAATCGCAATCACACAAGGTTGATTGATGAGCCATGCCAATGCGATTTGAAACGGATTCGCATTATGTGCATCTGCGATGGACTGCAATGCGTTGCCCACGCGCAGGCGGCCAACGTCAACAGGAGAATACGCGGTCAGAAGAATATTATTTTTCTGACAATATTCCAGCACGCCGTTTTTCACGTACGAATGATCCGACAGACTGTATGGAACCTGATTGGTAATGATCGGTGTCTCTGACAGTCCCTGCGCTTCCTTGAGAATCTTGTGTTTGAAGTTGCTCACGCCGAGATGTTTTACCTTTCCATCCCGGACGAGTTTGTTCAGTGCGCGAAATGTGTCCGATAAATTCATGCCGACCATCGGCCAGTGGATGAGATAAAGGTCAATGTATCCGAGGCCGAGTCGGTGCAGACTTGCTTCGCAGGATTTCAACACATCACTGTAATGCAGATTGGATGGCTTGACTTTGGATGTGATGAATAACTCTTCCCGCTTCTTCCTGGACTCGCGAACGGCGCGGCCAATCAATTCTTCCGCGTGACCGTCAGCGTACATCTCCGCCGTGTCGAAGTGGGTGTAGCCCAAATCGAGGGCGGAGCGCAATGCGGACAATGATTTGGCGTCGCGCGACCGGTCGGCATAAGTCCCGCCGCCGATGCTCCATGTGCCGAATCCGATTTTGGGAAGTGTGAGGTCGTGAACGGTTTCGTATCTCATGTCAATAAGGGAAAAGGGAGAGAGGATAAGGGATTCTATCGCAGTGTGTTGAGTTGTTCCATCTCAGATGGAGTCAATTGAATGTCCGCCGCGTCGAGATTTTCCTTTTGATGACTCGGATTGAACGACATGGGAATCGCAATCACACGCGGTTGGTTGACCAGCCAGGCCAGCGCGATCTGATGGAGCGTCGCGTGATGTGTGTCCGCAATGGACTGCAGAGTTTGATTCGCCGCGATCCGTCCGTGACTGACCGGCGTATATGCCGTGACGAGAATATTATTTTGCTGGCAATATTCCAGCAGCCCGTTCTTTGCATACGAACGCTCGCTAAGGCTGTATGGAACTTGCTCGGCGAGGATCGGCGTTTCGGAAAGTGACTGCGCTTCTTTGAGCAATCTCACATTGAAGTTGCTGACGCCGATATGTTTGATTTTTCCTTCTTTCAAAAGTTGATTGAGCGCTTTGAACGTTTCTTTGAGCGGCACGAACGGATTCGGCCAGTGGATTAAATAAAGATCAATATAATCAGTTTGCAATCGTCGCAAACTATTTTCGCAGGCGCGCAGAACCTTTTTATAAGTAAGTCGTGTCGGCCAGACTTTTGTTGTGATGAAAAGGTTCTCGCGCTTTGTATTTGTTTCTTTTATAGCGCGTCCGATCAATTCCTCGGAATGACCAAAGGAATAAAAGTCCGCGGTGTCGAAATGGACATAACCCAATTCGAGCGCGGAACGCAACGCCGAAAGATAAAACGCGTCTCGTGAGTGATTGGCGAAAAAGCGCCCGCCAAGTTGAGCGGTGCCAAATCCAATTTTGGGAATGTGGAGGTTGTGGATGGTTTCGTAGTTCATGCGGCGTGATTATAGCATCGCAAAAAGCCCGCCCATCATTAAGACGAGCTATGGTTCATTTGAAATCCACCAGTTAGATTTTCGCCAACTATTTTTCAGATAAGGCAACATAAAAGGCAATATCTTTAGGGATGGCAACCATAAAGTAGGCCAACTAAAAATAGGAACTCTACTGAAAATTTATAACCATTCATCGTTTCTTCATTTTATTGTATTTTTAAAATCTGATTCAGATTTTTGGGGCCTGCGGCGCGGTGTATTAATAAAGCTTGGAACACGCATTTCTCTTAAAAATCTGGTCTTTTGGATATTCATCAATTCTGGATTCTTGTCGATGGATGCGCCAATTAAAAGCGTTTCAAGATATGTACTACCTGCATGACCATTCTTGCTGGGTTTTACAAATTTTCCTTTATTGGTTCGTATGGTGATTAGGAACAAAAGTGGCGTGCCCTTCCTTTTTGCTAAAACATCATTGTAGATGTTTATCTTGTGTGTAGCGAAACATTCCTGCTCAAAGGTTTGTTTTTCGGCAATGCCCACATACCATGGTTTAATTCCCCTTCCTGCGCGAATTGCAAATAAATAGCAACCACATGCAGATGAGATTAACGGAGCTTCTCCATTCAAGCCGTAAACCGGGTGAGCTAATCTCTTAGTTGATTAATTGAGCAGATTGGCTACATTAGCAATATACTTTTAGAAGTAATTTGCAAAAGGAATTGCATTACCTGGGGCTTTGATCAAATCAATGTGGTAGCCCGCCTCAATGAGAGGCGGGCTACTGATTACTGAACACTGCTTACTGATTACTGCGCCTTCGCTGCTTCAAATCCGCGTTTGAGCGCCTCATAGTTTTTCGGCAATAACTTTTTATGGCGTTCCGGCAAATGTGCTTCGAGCGCTTTCTCAATATCTTTGGTGCTCAACTCCGGCAATGCAGTCATTAGCGCACCAATGGCTACCATGTTCATCAGCCGCTTGTCGCCAATCTCCTCAGCGATCTCATTGCACGGCACAAAGAGAACTTTGATGTCGCTGCGTTTCGCTCCGCGGTCCACCATGGATTTATTCACGACCAGCGTCCCGCCTTTTTGAATCATTTCTTCGTATTTGTCGAACGACGGCAGATTGAGCGCGATACCCAGCGGCGGATTTTTGACCAGCGGCGAACCGATCTCATCGTCCGAGATGACGATGGTGCAGTTGGCCGTCCCGCCTCGCATTTCCGGACCGTAAGACGGAATCCACGTAACTTCTTTTCCCGCATCCATGGCTGCGTATGCCATAACCTGCCCGCCGAAGAGCACGCCCTGTCCGCCAAAACCTGCGATGATGATTTCTTTTTGCATAAGTCGCTTAGCTCCTTATGATGGTTAATGGATTATGGTTAATGGATCGACCATTAACTATTTTCCATCCTCCATCCTAAACCTTCACCTGCGCTACACCCGAACTGACTTTGTAATCGCCGAGCGGGAAGTACGAAACCATTTTGTCTTCCACGAACTTGAGCGATTCAACTGGTGTCATGCCCCAGTTGGTCGGACACGTCGAAAGCAGTTCGACCAGCGAGAAGCCGAGTCCACGCATCTGCGTTTCGAACGCGAGACGGATGGCTTTCTTCGCCATTCGGATATTCTTCGGGTCATGTAATGAACGACGCACAACATATCCCGCGCCGTCCAGCGTGGACAGCATCTCGGACATTCGAATCGGATAGCCTTGCGTTTCAACATCGCGTCCGTTCGGTGAAGAAGTTGTCTTCATGCCGGGCAATGTGGTCGGAGCCATTTGTCCGCCCGTCATGCCGTAGTTGGCGTTGTTGATGAAGATCACAGTGATATTTTCTCCGCGTGCCGCGGCGTGTGTGATCTCGCCCATGCCAATCGAAGCAAGGTCGCCGTCGCCTTGATAAGTGAAGACAACGCGGTCGGGTAGAACACGCTTGATACCGGTAGCCATTGCCGGGGCGCGTCCATGAGGCGCTTCGACAAAATCCGTATCGAAATAGTTGTACGCGAAAACCGCGCATCCAACCGGCGCGACACCAATCGTCTTATCGAGCACACCCATTTCTTCCAGAACTTCGGCAACCAAACGATGCGCGACGCCGTGCGTGCATCCGGGACAATAATGCGTCGGCGTGTCAGTAAAGCCATCAGGTCGTTCGTAAACCAGATTATTTGCAACAGGAGCAACCATTCTCACCTCTAGTTGTTTGCCATCATACGCTCGAACCAAGCTTCACGCGGATTGATCTCCACGCTCAGTTTGCTC
>JAJYOO010000202.1 GCA_021796155.1 Chloroflexota bacterium | reverse complement strand
CCAGCTTTCGGGATGGGTTTTTCTGCTTCTTGGTGTCTTTCGAATGTTTTTTGCAGGCGCATACCTGCAAGGTTCGGCGAACACAAGTGCAACGACTTTTATGGTTGTGGAAGTCATACTTTTGATTATCGGAGTAATCATCACATTCAAATCATACAGTGGCAGTGAATGATGGCGCGTGAGTCCAAGTATTTCTCGCTAAGCTTGGAGTCACTTAGAGCCTTGGGGAGCTGGGCTGCGGACTGCGCTGAAAGGGCGCTGTCGGTCTACGAGACTCGTGCTGATTCGAATTCCCAACCTCGCGCCGCGATTGAAGGCATTCGGGTGTTTGCCAATGGAGGAAAACGAACCGCTCAGTTGCGTTCCCTCGCATCATCGGCATTTGCCACCGCACGTGAGGCAAATGATCCCGCTGTAGCAGCTGCCGCTCGCGCCGCCGGTCTTGCAGCGTCAAGTGCTTACACACATCCATTGGTGGATGTTCAACAAACGAAACATATTGTCGGTCCCGCAGCTTATGCCGCATTGGCACTTGAGTTAAACCAAGACGGTGACCATTCTATTGGTGATAATGAAATTACCTGGGCGATAGAACACGTTCCTCCGGAAGTTCGCGGGATTTTATTGCAAATGCCCGCTCGTGAAATCGGGAGAACGCGATTAGAAAATCTAATGTATAAGCTAGATGCTAGTATACGAGGTCGTATACTACAGGGCACCTAACAAAGCGCTGGACAATTCCTTTTGATTCCATTGGTGGAGAACACAATGCATCTTTCTGACATATTGAAAAAAGACAAAGTCCATTTTAGTTTTGAATTTTTTCCGCCCAAAACTGTAGAAGCATCCCGCACCCTATTTAAAACCATTAGCGAACTGTCTCCCATTCAACCATCTTTTGTTAGTGTCACTTATGGAGCCGGTGGCTCGACACGCGAGCTAACACAAAACCTGGTGATCCGTTTGAAAAAGGATACATCGCTAAACGTAGTCGCACACCTTACAGCCATCGGCATAAGCCGCGATGAGATTAAATCTCAACTGGAAAGATACACGACTGCTGGAATTAGAAATGTGCTGGCGGTGCGCGGCGACCCGCCGAAGGGAAACGCGTCTTCCACCATTCCTTCCAATGGCTTCGGCCATACCGTTGAAATGGTTTCATTTATCAAAAAACATTTTCCAGATTTCGGTATTTGCGTGGCAGGTTTCCCCGAAGGACATCCCGAAACGCCCAATCGCTTGCAAGAGATGGACAATCTAAAAGCCAAGGTGGACGCAGGCGCAGATTGCATTTGTACACAATTATTTTTCGACAACCACGATTTCTACGATTTTTGCGAACGCTGCGAACTTGCCGGAATCAAAATCCCCATCCTGGCAGGCATTATGCCCGTTACGTCATTGAATAGTTTGAAACGCATGTCGGAACTGGCATTGGGCGCACGCATCCCGGCAAAACTATTACGCGCGGTCCAGCGCGCTCAAAACGATGAGGCTGTGGAAAAGGTCGGTGTCCACTGGGCAACAGAACAGGTCTTTGATTTATACGACCATAATGTTTCAGGCATTCATTTTTACACGTTGAATCATTCCAAGGCAACTCTGAAAATTTATGAAACGTTGGGAATGAGCCTGGGCGAAACACAACACGTCGCAAGCCTATATAAACCCACAACAGAATTTGGATGAGCAGCAAAGGATGCTTCGCGAAGTGAACGCAAGCCACTATCCCCACAAATCTTTTGCAACATCCCCTAAGCCAAGCGCGATAAGTTTTTCTCTTGTTGGACAACCTGTTTTTTCATCCCAGCCGCGGGCATCATAATACGCATAAAGCATTCCTTGAATATCCGGCACATAACCTTCTGTGCCGCCGGTTGACAATGGTTCGAGCAATGCCTTGGGCAGTTTGTCGTTTGCAGCCGTCAAACCCAAACGATTATTGATGGCGCGCTTGATGTTCCAGCCGCGCTCGCCAACTTTCATCATCTCGTCAATTGTCCAATCGTAGCCGCAGGCCGCGTTGATCAAGTCCACTTGCATCTGCGGCGCGACGTTGGCAAAGATGCACATCACCATCGAGTTATAAACCGTCCGCCAGTTTTGATGACGGGCGACGTTCGCAGCCTTTTCCGCTTCGGCATGGCGCGAGAAATATTCGATACCAATCTCCGGTGTGATATGTCCCCAATCCACGAAGAAATAATCCGATTGATTATGGCACGCGCCGCGCGGTGAGGTGGCATACGAAAGCGCCATGCCCGAAACGCCGCGCGGATCGTGATAGGCAACTTCAAGTCCGTTCACTTGCACGGCTTCTTCTTCCGCACCGAAATGCTTTCCAAGTCGCCGCGAGCCTTGCGCGATCCATTCCCCGATGCCTTCACGATGTGCCGTCATCTTGACCAATTGACGAACAGCCATCACATCGCCCCACTTGAGTTCCAAGCCGCCAGTGTCCTTTGTTGTGATGATTCCTTTTTCAAAAAGATAAAAGGCGAGGCCAATCGTATTGCCAGTGCTTATAGTGTCCATACCATAACGATCGCACAACTCGCCGAGGCGTGTGATCTCGGCCAAATCTTCAATCAAAAGATTCGGGCCGAACGATACAACCGTTTCATATTCTGGACCTTTGCGGCGAGCGCCATCTTCGAGCCGGACGACGCGTCCGCAGGCGATGACACAGGCGTGGCACGCGCTTTGTCCGACGAGAATCGTGTCAGCCATGTTCGAGCCGGAGACTTTATCAACGAATTCAAAGCCGCCCTGGTGATAATACTTGGCTGGCATCGCACCGAGATATTCAGAATAATTGGCCGCGCCCGCCGTGCCCAATTCATGCAGGACGCGCGATTCATTATCCTGCTTCAGTGCGCGATTCGATTCGGAGCGCAATCCGCTATATCGTCCCGAATGAACGAGCGGCAACACCCGCTTGCCATGCACTGCAATCGCTTTGAGATTTTTCGAAGCCATCACCGCGCCGAGTCCGGTGCGTCCTGCCGTGCGACCGTGATCGCAATAAATTCCCGCGAATAAGACTCCATTTTCCGCGGCGGGTCCAACAACCGCGACATGCGCGTTCGTGCGCCCGACTTCCTGCTTGACGATTGCCTGCGTTTCATAAATATCTTTTCCCCACAACTGCGCCGCATCCCGGACCTCGAAGCGGCCATCTTGAATCCAAAGATAAACCGGCGCTGACGCCTTTCCTGTGATCCACAAACCATCGTATCCCGCGAAGCGAAGCTCGGGTCCCCAAAAGCCTCCGCAGTTGGACTCGGCCCATAAACCAGTCGCCGGCCCTTTTCCGCAGATAACGAAGCGTCCAACCGTCGGCCCGGATGTTCCTGTCAGCGGGCCATTCATAAAAAGCAACGGCGACTCCGCCGAGAACGGATCCAAGTCTTTCGTCAAATATGGATAAAGCAAGCGCGCCGCCAACGACGCGCCGCCGAGAAAAGCTCTTTCCAATTCTTCGGGAATTTTATATTCTTCTGTCTTGCCGGTTGTTAAATCAATTTTGAGAATGGGTTGCATAATAAGTTTTCAAGTTGGCAGGTTATAAAGTTGGCAAGTTAACCTGCCAACATTCAAACCTGCGAACAATTAAAGTATCTCCGTTGTAACCTCGCGGCAACAACGGACAAAATCCAAAACCGTCGGAACGTTTCGCATCATGTAGCCGAGGCTTCCTTCAACTTTCAATTTACTGGTCATCATCGCCGTCATCGGGTCAAGCTTGCCAAGCAAAATGGAAGTGAAATTATTATAGGGCGAACGCAGAATGAATGTGGGCTTTGGATATTTTGCTGCATCAGGTGAATATTCAACCGCGCGACATTTTCCATGCCAGAGATCGAGATACATGAGCAAAGGCTGGGCTAAACTTCCAGCCGGTTGAATATCAAAAAGAAGATCGCCTTCCCAATTCTTTGCAATTTCACTGTAACGTACATCGCCGTTCAATTTTGTCTGCAACGCATCCAGCCATTCAGCAGACGGGAATTTGACAGACATGGAATCCTCCATAGGCATTGAATGACTGGATTTTACCACTTCCATTTTTCGATTCATCCGCTACTTTTTTCATCGCGGAGAACACAAAGAACCAAGAGTTTCTTAATGAATATGAACCAATAGAAAAAATTTAACATGCCTGCCTCTTGCACAAATCGTCAAGTTGGTCTATGCTTACCAAAGCATGGTTATTCGCCAAAAGGAAAGGAGGATGTCATCCGGTCCGCTTCTCGTTCTTTCTTGGCAAACCCAATAAACATAAATCCTGAAATATAAAACTTGATCAGAGGAGAATGTCATGAAGAAGCTAAAAGCCATTGTGGTCGTGATATTTGCGGCCTCAATGTTACTTACTGCATGTGGAGGTGGCGCTGCACAGGTAGCATCTCCAACTCAAGCACCAGCCGCGACCCAAGCGCCAGCCGTTCAAGCTCCTGCCACAACAGCCCCCACCACAACACCTGATTTGCTCGCGACGATTCAAGCGCGCGGCACGTTGGTCATTTCAACCGATCCAGCATATCCGCCGCAATCCGCATTGAAAGCCAATCCACAGCGCACGCCGGGGACAAAATGCGCGTCAGATCAAAAGACACTTGGTGAATTGGAAGGATTCGACATTGACACCGCTGCTGCTATTGCGAAGGGATTGGGAGTTGAACCTTGCTTCGTCACGCCCGATTGGACGTTGATCACAGCCGGCGGTTGGGCTGGCCGTTGGGATATCAGCGTCGGCTCGATGAGCATTACGCCGGAACGTGCCAAGTTGCTTTATTTCGCTCAGCCTTATTACACAACACCTGCCGCATTATTTGTATACAAAGACAACACCACATACACACAGCCGTCTGATCTGAGCGGTAAGAAGATCGGTTCATGTGGTTCATGCACCTACGAAAGTTATCTCAATGGATCGTTGGTCATTCCAGGCGAGACGATCAATTTCGTCATCAAGAACGCCGACATCAAAACCTACGACACCGACAGCACCGCGCTCGAGGATTTATCGCTGGGCGATGGCGTCCGTCTGGATGCGGTTCTGACCGCGCAGCCGACCGGCCAGCAGGCCATCAAAGATGGCAAACCAATCAAGCAGTTGGGCGATCCGTTATTCTACGAATATCTCGCCCCAGCCTTTGACCGGAATTCTCCGCTCGATCCAACTTCATTTATTGCAAAAGTTTCCGAGATCGTTGCAGGACTCCATAAAGACGGCACGCTCACCAAATTGTCCATGCAGTATTACGGTGCGGATTTGACAACCAGCGCAGCGACGTTCGACGCGTCTGCATTTGCAAAGTAAATCTCCGCGTAAACGGTGGGGCTTCAACGCCCCACCGTTTCATTTTTTGTTACCATTATGGCTAGTGAGTCTCTTGCTACAA
>JAJYOO010000201.1 GCA_021796155.1 Chloroflexota bacterium | reverse complement strand
TGAAAGGCGAGTTTTTTATTTGTTGTTCTGAAAAATATGGCAAAAGTTGAATGATGATAAACAAGAGCGCGGTGGTATAATCAGCCTAACAAAAACGAACACTTCATCTAATAGACACGAAGTCAAAACAATGCCGTCTTCGTGTCTTTTTATGCCATTTTAGGAAGCCTTATGGACATCGGAACCATCCAACAAGTTGATATTGACTCCCAAATGCGGACGGCTTACCTCGATTACGCCATGAGCGTGATTGTGGCACGCGCCTTGCCGGACGCCCGCGACGGGCTCAAGCCCGTTCATCGCCGCATCCTGTTTGCCATGCAGGACATGGGTATCCGCGCCAATTCAGCGTATAAAAAATCTGCTCGTATCGTGGGAGAGGTATTAGGAAAATACCATCCACATGGCGACGCGGCAGTGTATGACAGCATGGCGCGTATGGCGCAGGATTTCTCCATGCGCTATCTATTGGTGGATGGACAAGGCAACTTCGGCTCGATTGACGGCGATGCGCCGGCGGCCATGCGTTACACGGAAGCCCGCTTGCATCGCCTGGCCGAGGAAATGCTGGCCGACATTGATAGAGACACGGTTGATTTCGGTCCGAACTTTGACGATTCACTGGAAGAGCCCCTGGTTCTGCCGTCCCGAATCCCGAATCTTTTGATGAATGGCGCCTCTGGCATCGCGGTTGGTATGGCGACGAATATCCCGCCGCACAATTTGCGCGAACTGGCGGATGCTATCAATTTTCTAATTGATAAATATGATGAGATCGAGGATGTCACTGTTGACGAATTGATGAAATTCGTTCCCGGCCCGGATTTCCCGACGGGCGGCATCATCGTTGGCCGCGAGGGAATTGAGTCTGCGTTTGCCACAGGGCACGGACGTCTCGTTGTGCGCGGTGCTGCACATATCGAGGAAGGCAAAGGCGGCAAGTTCGAGATCATCATCACGGAAATTCCATACCAGGTCAATAAGACAACTCTGATCGAGCGCATCGCGGAATTGGTGCGCGAAGATAAGATTGATCAAATCTCAGATTTACGCGACGAGTCCGATCAACGCGGTATGAGCATCGTCATCGAGCTCAAGCGCGGCGCACAGCCTAAGAAAGTCCTTAATCAACTTTATAAATATACAGCTTTGCAATCCACATTTGGCGTGCAGATGTTGGCGCTGGTCGGGGGCGAACCGCGTACACTTCCGCTCAAGCGCGCTCTCCAGATTTTTATCGAGCATCGCCAGACAGTTATTGTCCGCCGCTCGAACTTTGACCTAGCAAAGGCACGCGCTCGTCAACACATCCTCGACGGTTATCTGATCGCGCTTGCCAACCTCGACGCAATCATCAAGACCATCCGCGAATCTCAGGATGCAGATATTGCAAAAACTAATTTGATGAAGCGCTTTAAACTCAGTGACCTGCAAGCGCAAGCTATCCTTGATATGCAACTTCGCCGTCTGGCTGCATTGGAGCGCAAAAAGATCGAAGATGAACATAAGCAGGTAGCCGATCAAATCGCGTACCTTGAAGATTTACTTGCACATCCTAAGAAAATTCTTGCATTGATTCAGACTGATATGAAAGAACTCGCCGAGAAATATGGCGATGATCGCCGTACGCGTATTGCGTCGGATGCGAAAGAAGAATTGACCGAAGAAGATTTGGTCCAAGACGAAGCGGTATTGATCAGCCTTACCGAGCGCGGCTACGTCAAGCGCGTGGCAGCCTCCGCTTTTCGTTTGCAGAGTCGCGGCGGACGCGGCGTGATGGGGCACACGACCAAAGAGGAGGATGAAGTTATGATGCTCATCCCCGCTCGCAGCCTGGACTCGATGCTATTCTTCTCCGATCGCGGAAAAGTCTATAGTGAAAAGGTTTATCAAATCCCGGATGCAGATCGCACTGCCAAAGGTATCCCGCTTGTCAATGTTTTGTCGCTTGAGCCAGATGAACGCGTGACCGCTGCCATTGCTGTCTCGGATTTTTCCGCTCATGGTTATTGCATGTTGGCAACGAGTCGCGGCAAAGTCAAACGCGTGGATATGGAAGAATTTTCTGCGGTTCGGCCTTCGGGTTTGATCGCCATGAATCTTGAAGATGGCGATTACCTCGGCTGGGCGCATCCAACGTCTGGCAAGGATGAAGTGATCTTTGTAACTGAACGCGGACAAGCCTTGAGATTCAGCGAAGAAAAAGTGCGTTCGATGGGACGCCAAGCTGCCGGCGTGCAAGGAATCCGCCTCGCGCCCGACGATGCCGTCACCAGCATGGATGTTGTGGACAGGGAAGGCGCTTTGCTTGTCATAACGACCGGCGGTTTTGGCAAGCAGACTCCGTTAAAAGAATATACTCCTAAAGGTCGTGCCACGCATGGCATTGCGACGATAGATCAAAAAGTGTTGCCTGAAATTGGAAAGATCACCGCGGCGCGTGTGGTTCATAAAGACGATGAGCTGACCATTATTACTGCGAACGGCGTGGCGCTGCGCTTGAAAGTCAAGGCGGTCAAGCAATCGGGACGCGCCACGAAAGGCGTACATTTGATCAAGCCGCAGGAAGGCGATTATGTGGTTTCCATGGCCCGCATCGCCGCCGAAGATTTAAAGCGCGCCGGGGCGCAATTGAATGGGGAAGAAAAAGCCGAAGAGAAAATGGAAGAACAACCAAGCGCAGAATAAAAAGTATCGGTCGGGAGCAATCCCGACCGATACTTTTTAGTAAAGCACGATCTTTCCAGTAATGAGAAGCGCCATGCTTCCCAACAGGCAAACGATCAGCATCAACATCACAACCAGGACGAAGCGCTGGGTTGCTGTCATGCCTAGCAACCGTCCGGCGGTGCGGCGGACAACTGGCGGTGCAGATGGCGCTGCTTGCTGGAATTGCGCTTCTTCTTCGTAAAATGGACTTGAATTGGCCTGCTCACGTAAATTGTCAAACATGGTGACCTCTGACTTTACTTAATTCTATCATCGGCGGGCCGCAGGTGAATCTCGCCAAACTGGATTGCAAGGGATTTGTCATTTGCAAACAGCCGTAGACTTCCATCATCATTGAGGCCGATAAGCTTTCCCGTCAATGGCCGTTCATCATCTTTTTGAACCTGGATTTGTTCGCCGCGAAACGCAAGATAGCTTTCCCACGTTCTGATGAATTCGTCCGTCCCGATTTTTGGACGCCAACGAATCAGTGCAGATAAAATTTCCTTCAGAGATTCGGCGCGATCAATCGGCCGCTTCAATTCGGACTCGAGGCTGGTCGCGGGAAAAAGTAATTGATCCGCAGGCGGGACCGACGCGGCTAAAACGTTGACGCCGATTCCCAGAACAAGCGCTTCGAGTTGATCTCCCATCCAAACTGATTCCACCAAAATCCCCGCGACTTTATGTTGGTTGATCAAAACATCATTCGGCCATTTGATTTGTGCGGCGATACCAAACGTCCGCAGAGATTCGGCCAATGCAACCGCGCCCAGCCCCGTTGTCCGAGCTGGATGCGTGCGTTCCGCCGCGTTGGGGCGCAGGATCAAACTAAAAGCCAGAGCCGTTCCAGGTGGCGTAAACCATTTTCGCCCCGATCTGCCGCGCCCTGCGGTTTGTTCATCCGCAACAACCAAAGATAAATCCGCCGCGCCTTGATTGGACCAGGTGCGCGCTTCGTCGTTGGTCGAACCGATGCTCTTGAAAAAACGAAAGCCGCCCAAAGAGAAACCTCTAAGAGCGGCCTGTAATTCGGATTGATTCACTTCACGAAACGATTTGCCACGGGTCTACCGCGGTTCCGTTTTTGCGGACTTCGAAATGCAAGTGCGGGCCAGTTGAATTTCCAGTTGAACCGGAAAGAGCAATCACTTCACCAGCACTGACGTATTCGCATACTTTGACATTGATCTGGCTCAAGTGTGCATAAACGGTTGCCCAGCCGCCGCCGTGATCAATCTCGATCACGTTGCCATAGCCATACTGACTCCAGCCCGCGAAGACGACCACGCCCGCGCCAGATGCAAGCACCGGTGTGCCTTCAAAGGCCGTGATGTCAAGACCCAAATGTGTTGGACCGAAGTCGTTACCTGAAATGGTACGCGGACCGTTTGTTGGCCACAGGTACGGCGGTGAGCCGCCCGACTGCGGACAACTGCCACCACCCAATTCGGATGTCGCTGTGCCGTTGCCGCGTTGATATGTTGGGACGAAATCGAGCCACGATATCAACTCGCGTTGTCCTCCCGGAATCATGATGACGGTTCCGGCTTTGATTTGCGGGTTGGTCAGGTCAATATCATTGCCCGGCCAGTTCAAAATATCTTCTGGCTTCGCCTTGAATTCCTTGGCGACCGAATTGATGGTATCGCCGTCTTTCCACGCGTAGATGATCCCATCCACCGGAGGAATTTCGAGCGTCATGCCGGGGGTTAGATTCTGCGGGTTATCGTGGAGTGTGTCCTTGTTGCTGTATAGAATGGACTCGGGCTTGATGTTGAATTGTTTGGCGATGGCGAAAACCGAGTCGCCTTTCGTCACCTGATATGCCGTGATCTGATAGCTCGCCTGCTGGGAAATATCCGTTTTGAGATTGAGCTGGCGGCCAATGCTGGAGATTGCGGCAATATTTTGAGCCTGGCCCGGGGCCGGAAGGTTGACTGGAGGCTGCGATTGATTCGCCGCGGCGGTCGGTTCCGGACGGGTGGCGGCAGGGACGTCCCCGGACCGAGTCCACCAGAAAGTTGTTCCGAACAGCGCGATCACGACGGCGATTGTGATTCCCCAGGAGACCCAGCTGAAACGATGGGTTGTGAAGTTTTGGAGAGATTTCTTGAAATCGAATTTCATTTTGAGTTATGGGCGTTTAGTTTTCTTCCGTCAAGGTTTCGAGGAAGTGCTGGTTGTTCTTGGCGCGGTCAAGGCGGGTAAGGATGGCTTCCGTTGCGACGGTCTGATCCATGCCGGCGCCGCCGGGCGGGGGCGTGGTCATTTGGCCGTACATGCGGCGCATCAGCCAAACCCGCTGCAGAATATCGGGGCCGAGCAGCAAGTCTTCGCGGCGCGTGGAGGAACGTTCGATTTCCACCGCGGGGAAGATGCGGCGCTCCTGCAATTTGCGCGAGAGTATTAATTCCATGTTGCCGGTGCCTTTGAATTCTTCGTAGACGACATCGTCCAAACGGGAACCGGTGTCCACCAGGCACGTGGCGATAATGGTCAACGAGCCGCCTTCTTCGATGTTGCGCGCTGCGCCAAAGAAACGTTTTGGCGGATACAGCGCCGAAGGATCCATACCGCCGGAAAGCGTGCGCCCTGATGGATTGACCACGAGGTTGTAGGCACGCGCCAGGCGGGTAATCGAGTCCATTAAGATTACCACATGACGGCCAATCTCCACCATTCTCTTAGCTCTGTCTAAGGCAATTTCCGCCGTGCGGACGTGGG
>JAJYOO010000200.1 GCA_021796155.1 Chloroflexota bacterium | reverse complement strand
AACCGCAAATGACCATGGATGATGGGGCGGACCTCGTTTCGACGATCCATAAAGACCGCCGCGAACTTCTGCCGAACATCATCGGCGGTACCGAAGAGACGACGACCGGCGTTATCCGCCTGCGCGCCATGGCTGCGGATAAAATGCTCAACTTCCCGGTCATCGCTGTCAATGATGCCATGACCAAACATTTCTTTGATAATCGCTATGGCACGGGCCAATCCACGATTGATGGCATCATCCGCGCCACGAATGTTTTGCTGGCGGGCAAGCGCTTCGTCGTGGCCGGTTATGGCTGGTGCGGACGCGGACTTGCGTCACGCGCACGCGGCATGGGTGCGATTGTGATCGTCACGGAAGTTGACCCGCTCAAGGCGTTGGAAGCGGTAATGGATGGCTTTGAAGTCATGCCGATGGAAGAAGCCGCGAAGATCGGTGATATCTTCTGCACATTGACCGGCGACATCAATGTTGTTGACAAAAAACATTTTGAGGTCATGAAAGACGGTGCGATCGTTGCCAACTCCGGGCACTTCAACGTGGAGATCAACATTCCAGCGTTGGAAAAGATGTCAAAGGGCAAGCCGAATCTTGTGCGCCCATTCGTGGATCAATATGTCACCAAAGATGGACGCAAGGTCAACATCCTCGGCGAGGGTCGCTTGATCAATCTCGCGTCCGCTGAGGGACATCCCGCCTCGGTGATGGATATGTCATTTGCAAATCAGGCATTAGCCGCGGAATATATGATCAAGAATGCAGACAAGCTGGAGAAGAAAGTCTATTCCGTGCCCGAAGAAATTGATAACGAAATTGCCCGGCTGAAACTTCAGGCAATGGGCGTGAAGATTGATAAACTTACTGATGAGCAGTTGAAGTATTTGAATTCGTGGCAGGAAGGGACGTAGGTCAGCAAGTAGTGTTCAGTAGTCAGTGAATGGTAGGGGCGAAGTGCTTGCCCTGAGCTTGTCGAAGGGTTGCTTTGCCCGCAGTAAGCAAAAGCCTCGCGGAAATTTCTCGCGAGGCTTTTATTTAATGATGATACTCAACGCGCTACGGGCAGCTGGGAACATCCCATGTTGGCATGGCAGACGCACCAAATGTGTTGTATGCTTCCACGCCAAACGTAAAATAAAGCGCGTTCTGGCTGTTCTGCGGATAGCTCATGGTGATCGTGTATTTTGTTGAATTCGCCGGAAGCGTGGACAACAACACGTTGCCTCTGTATACGCGGTAGCCATCCTCGTTGTCTGCAGTATCCTTCCAGGTCACCGTGATGTGTTCAATCCAGGTAGGAGTGGCACCACCACCACCGCCTGTTGTGCATGAATCCCTGTTGGCGTAGACATTGTCCGGTTCACTCGGGGCTTGCCCTTTGACAACGAGTGTGAGGGGAATGGGATGGATGATGGGATTCGGGTTGCCGCTACCTGGTGTGGACGTGGCTGTGGGCTTGGGTGTCTTGGTGGGCTTCGGTTTGCTGGTTGGCGGGTTTGATGGGGGAGCAGGTGTATCCGTTGTTGTGGCTTGGGCTTGCAAAGTCTCAACGGCGAGAGTTAATGCATCTTCCACGCTGATCCCCGGAGTTGGGGTTGACGTTTGCGCTTGCAATGTTTGAGCGGCTTCCGTCAGAATGTTCGCACTCTGGTTTACTGACGTGGGCGCAGGAACGCCAAAGTTACAGGCCGAAACGGCAAGGACTACTACACAGAACACAAGGATACGATAAAGTTTGTGTCTCATTCATTCTCCTCTAAAGTTGGGATGTGTTGTTATGTTATGGCGTATTATTGCAGGGAAGAGATTGAAAATCAAGTGGGCCAAAATTCCTATTTGCGTTCTGTGTGATGAATCCCAGTAGGGATATTCGAATCTGCGTCAAAGGACTTGACTTTCGCTTTCCGCGTCTGTAAGATTTAATTGTGTTTGTTCCGCATAGAGATGATGGGAGGGTCTATGCCTGCTGTGAAGTATCCGATCAGCATCCATTTTGAAGGGGAGAATTTCAAGACGCGGGGAGTTCCGATTTGCGAATTGGGAGAAACTCTCGTTGCCATCCAGCGATTGTTGTACAGGGCCTATCTCGAAGATAAGGATATAAAACGAAGGACAATCCGTTCTATTGCATTGCGGCAAAAACTCGCGCTGCAAATCGTGAGCAGGGAACCCGGCTCGGATATCTACAACTTGGGCTGGTTCCAAACTCCGGGAGGCGAGATGACGTTGACGCTGTTGACGGGTCTGCTCGGCGAGATCATCAAAGTCGGCGGACAGTACGTATCCCAGTTTGTTCTTCGGGATAAGCCGCCGGATGAGCGGATAAAGCCTTCAAAGGAGGCAAAAGCCGTTCGGGGCCGGCCGGCCGACGACTCCGCTGGCCGAACGCCGCCGCGCATCATTGATAAACGCGCAATCGCCTACTTCAACGAATTCCGCGACCTGGCTAACCCGGTCAGTAAGGTGGGCAAGATCGAAGCGTTGAAGGTTTACATTGCCGGTGAGAAGAAGCCCCTCGTGATTGACAGCGACTTCCTGGATTACATCCGCGAGATGGACAAGTATTTTTATTACGATAAGGAACAGGAGATCGAGGGAATCGCCGAACGCGCCCATGTTTACAGCCGCGATAAAGTGGAGATACAAGTCGGGCGGCACAAGAAAGTCACCGTGTACGTGACGGATGATATCTTTGGCGATTTGCTGCACACCTTTACGCTTCGCAGGCGGCCAAAATTGTTGTTCTTCGGTTGCCCCATTCGTCGCGTGGGTGATATTGGCGCCAGCTTTAGCGAGTTCGAGGCTAATAGTTACCGGGTCGTAAAATAAAATGGATGAGCGCGGCTAGTATGTTTCCGGCTGACTGGTAATCAAAAGTCGGATAGTGTTATTGTTCGAGGAGGGCGGGATGAACGGGAAAATCCGTTTGAATCTGTTGGCGGGCCTCGTTACATTGAGCGTCCTGCTGACCGCTTGCGACAGCTGTCGAAAGCGAATTTAGCGGATTTGATATTGGTTGTTGAATCTGAAAATAATTCACCCTATAATAAATACAACGCGTTTTATTGTTTTGCAGGGGGATGCAATCAAGGATTACTGTCCAGCAAAATTTTAGAAACACAATCTACTTTTTACCGTCACGTTGAGATCCTCATCGAAAGGAGATGATGAACCGCCCAATTTTCTGTTCATGAGCTGATTGGTTTTGCAGATGAGCATTGCTGCAATCGGACTTTGTTTCTGGAGGATGAAATGCAAACCAAATCGTTGTTCTATACAGTGACTCTCGCATTGGCGCTGTCAATGCTGCTTACGTTGGCTTCTCCCGCGTATGCCGCGAAACCAGCAAATGTCAACGTACAAATCCTGGCCGTCAATGATTTTCATGGAGCACTGGACCCGAGCTTGACACAACCCAACAAGTTAGACAACACCACTTGGTATTACCAAGGCGGCGCGGAATATCTTGCCAACTTTGTCAATGCTGCGGCAGCCGCAAATCCCAACACCGTCAAAGTATCTGTCGGTGACATGATCGGCGCCAGCCCATTGCTTTCGGCTTTGTTCCACGATGAGCCGACGGTAATGGCGTTCAACCTGATGGGCTTTGATTTTAGTGCCACAGGCAACCACGAGTTCGATGAGGGCTGGCACGAACTTCTGCGCATGCAAAACGGCGGCTGCCATCCGACTGATGGCTGCTTCCCGGGTGTCCCCGAGTTTCCGGGGGCTTCATTTGAATACCTGGCGGCCAATGTTATCCGCCTCGACAATGGCCAGACGCTTTTCCCGGCCTATAGTGTGCGCGAGTTTGACGGCGTGAAGGTGGGCTTCATTGGAATTGCCCTCGAATCCACACCGACCATTGTTGTGCCCTCCGGTGTGGAAGGCTTGGTGTTCCAATCCGAAGTCAACACTATCAACCACTACGTCAAAGTCCTGAAAGACACACAGGGACTCAAAGCGATTGTTGTTCTGTTGCACGATGGGGCAGGATCAGTGGCCGACTACAATGCCTGCAATCCAGCGGACCCGTTCTTTGCCAACGTTGTGATGAAGATTGATCCTGAAGTGGATGCTTTGGTCACCGGCCACACTCACAATGCCTACAATTGCCAGGTCAAGGTTAAGAAGAACTATGATCCGATGATTGTAACGGGCGCTGGATACAATGGTCGTTATCTGACAGACATTGACCTGACCATTGCCGGCACCAACGGCCAGGTGATTGGCCGAACAGCAACGAATACTTGGGTGAAGACTCCTTATCTAACCGCAATGCCGGACCCAGATATGAAGGCGTTACTGGATCAATATCGGGTCGCCTCGGCCCCGCTGGCGAATCGCGTCATTGGCTCGATCACAGCGGATATCAAGCGGGGAGGCAACATGCAGGAGTCGGCTCTGGGTGATGTGATCGCCGATGCCCAACTCGAAGCCACGATCCCCGCGGATGCCGGGAACGCAGTGATTGCCATGACGAATCCGGGCGGCATTCGCACCGACCTGCTCTACAGTCAAATCAGCGGCGGGGAGCTGCCCGGACAGGTAACCTACGCCGAAGCCTTTGCGGTGCAGCCATTCAGCAACACTCTCGTGACGATGACATTGACAGGCGCCCAACTGAAAGCCGCGTTGGAACAGCAGGCCACTGCCGGATCGGATGGAAGCGGGAGGATGCTGCAAATCTCGTACAGTCTGACTTATACATGGACTGCATCAGCTCCAGTGGGAAGCAAAGTCAGCAATATGAAGATCAACGGTGTGGATGTTGACCCTGTGACCACTTATCGCGTGACGGTCAACAACTTCATTGCGGCTGGCGGTGATGGCTTTACGGCCTTCACAGCGGGTACCGATCTTCTCACCGGCGGCGTTGACCTGGATGCCTTTATCGCCTACGTCGAGAACAATTCCCCAATAGAGCCGGGACCGATGGACCGCGTCACGATCGTTCCGTAAGCGCTGCAAGATCAGTAGTAGTTGAAAAGGCGAGAGTAAATTTTGCTCTCGCCCTTTTGTGTCTCGTTGACTTTCTATTCGCCTTTGAAAAAACGGACGATGCGCTGCCACAAATTTCGGAGACATCCCGTAGTCGGCTGGGGCGTTGGCTCAGGCACAGGTTCGGGACTCACCGTAAACGGTTCGAAAAGAAGCGTGTTCTTGTGCGCGTCCATACCTTCGAGCTGCGGTGTCTGCGGGTAATTGGAAGAGGGGAGCAGCTTTCGCAGTCCCGCATAAAACTCCGCGTAGGTCACGTTTGGGCTTTGGCTGATGACGCGCAGCGCCATGGCAGACATCGCCCCGTTGTAACGCCCGTTGATATCTGCGTCGTAAGAGTACTCTTTATCAGTACATCCGCTGATGAGAAGTTCAGGCATGCCGGATTCGGGCAATAGAAAACGCCGTCTGACAGTTCTGCGCGCGGGCAAACCTTTGGGCG
>JAJYOO010000199.1 GCA_021796155.1 Chloroflexota bacterium | reverse complement strand
TCTGAGCCGGTTTTTCTTGCACTGCTGTATGTTGCGCCATTTGAACTTACCTCCATCTGAAAGTGGATTCCATATGAAATCTAGAAGCCAATAACACACCGGGATTTCATACTTTCGTGCTGGCAGGGACAGACATCTGTTTGTCGCCTACAACGGCGGCGGGGTCAGGCCATGAAAGAAGATGAACGAGATAGCCAATCCAATCCATAGGATGAACCCGAACAGACACACCAGATACACGAGTGCTAATTTCCCGATGCCTTCCTCTTTCAGCTTCGCAAAGTCGGATATCAAGCCAATCGAGAGGAAGGTCAGCACGAAGAACAGCACCCGAAAGATGTCAGATTCTCCAGACGCCAACGTCAACTTGCTTACCAAGCTAGGCGCGCTCAAACCGATTACAAGCGCGATGATGAAAGTCAGGAAGTAGCCGATCACGAATTTCGGGAATCGATTCCAGATCTCGACTCCTCCTGCCGCCTTCTCGCCTGGTTTGCGGTCAATGACGGTGGTCCAGACAATGGCCAATACAAAGGCCCAGATGCCGATGAACATGTCAATGAACAGCTTGGTGGTTGTGGATGCCATCAGCATCCAGCCTTCCTGCCAGTTAATCCCCAATTCTGCTGCTTTCCCCCTGATCAACGCATCTGTGATAGCACCACTGGCTACTGCCGCTCCATCGGTTTTGACCGCCAATCCCATCCATGCTCCGGCCACCATGGGCTGATTGTGTAGTACTTCCGCGGAGAATGCAGGTAAAGCAATCAGCTCAACCACCGCAAAGATGACCACCAATGAGCCGACCATGACCGGCACAATAGCTCTGGCCCGGATAGCCCCCGCTGTTGCGATGGCCGCCGAAATTCCGCAGACCGAGATGCCAGAGGCTAGAACAGCCGACCACTCCCGACTCATCCTGAAGAAGTATCGTGATACGAAGTACACCAGCGCCCAGTAGATGAGATAGGCCTCCACGATGGCGCAAAGCCCTCGGAACATAACAGCCGTTGCCAGCCCAGTAGCCGAGGCGGCTTTAACGCCCAAGGTGGAGCCTAAGATTACGATGGCTGTCTTGATGTACCACTCCGGTCTGGTCGCCTCCTTGAGGAAGCCTGCAAAGCCCTTGAAGAGGTTACCAATGACAAGGCCGACCAACAGTGCGATGATGAAACCGGATTCCGCCGTAAGCCGAAGCGAGAAATTGATGCCATACTTCTTCATATCGGCTGGAGTGTTTACAGCGATAGGTGCCCAGTTACCGAGCAACCAGCATCCATAACCAATCCAGAACAGGATGGTAAAACCAACCATAAATTTTCCAAGGTCAAAGCCCAGCACCTTTGCACCCACGCTCGTGATAGCCAGCATGAATACGTACGTGAGGAGAACTGCAACAATGCCGGGTAGACCCGAATAGGCTTTGGAAAAAGCCGTAGTGGCTTGGGAGAGGTTGATCCATGTGTTCGTCTTGACCGCCCACCCCAGCAGGTCCGCGCCGACCATGGTGAACATGGAGACGACAAAGACAAACAGACCAATCCACACCGACCACCAGTCTTCAGTCTTGAACAGGTTTTTCATATTTTCCTTCTCCCTGATACATGTCGATCAGCGCCCTGTGTATAATCCGCAAGTTGGAGAACTGATCTGTGATGGTGGGACAAAACGCCAGCCCTTTGCCGGATCTGGCGTCTGGCAAGATCGAGCTGCCAGACTCAACGCCTACGAAATCATGTATTTATCGTCTTCGAATGGGCCTCCTTCTCTTGCTCAAAAACTTCCACGCATTCTCCTCTTAACGTAGAACAATCGGGAAGAACCTCACTGGCACCGTCCATTGGATCGCGGCCACTTCATCTTTTTCTTTTCCATTGCCGATTGCTTCAACCGACCCCATAACCTGGGAGACAATTATTGCGAGCGAGCCCATCTCCGATTTGAGTGGATTTACCCAAAATGAGCAGACGGTATCCGCGTCGCGCTTGAGGGCACATTCCTGTACTGTCTTGACTGCTTGAAAAGATTCCTTTGCAGACTTTAACTCGACTCGGATGATCGGTTCGATCCTCTTCGACTCGAACTCAACGTGTCCGCCCATAACTGTCAGTTCCGGGTCATCCATAGCGGACTGCGGCCAGCCGTAATATTCGCTTTCCCGTAGACCGCGCTGGACATTGGACCGAGAATTCCCATTCGTCTCCGCAGGTTTCCATATTACAGGTCCGGACATTCCTGATTTTGGAAATACAAGCTTGACCCCAAATGGATAGCTAACAAAAACCCTGGGGCTGAATATCACCTGATAGTCTCTGGAAATCAGGTACTTCTCATCGCTCCCGGAGTGAACATTGCCGGAAGACCCGCCTGCTTCGATATACCTGCGCGATGCAGACTGCGGCTGGCTTGTATCTGTTGTAAGAATATAAACAACGAAACAGATGATGAAGACAAAAAAGAGTGTTCCGAGAATCCACGTTGCTGACATGAGGCATCCTTGTTTAGCTTGGGTACATCAACTCTTCTTCTCGTTAATGTACTGCTGACGCCGGCGTAGGAATTCCCTCGCAAGCAGGGTCACACTAACACCTATCAAAGCAGCCGCAGCGAATTTCGCCCCGATCTCGGGGCGGCCCAACACCAGCAAAGCAGCCACCCCCAATGCCAACCAGCCCATCACGAGCTTCCACTCCTTCTGGATGGCATTCGATGCAATGAAGCTAAAGAGGATGTAAGAACTGCCCATCATCAACTGCTCTTGAGTTGAATGCCAAACGATGAAGCCGCTTACGGCAGTGATTATTAACAGCAATCCGACCGCTCCGGGTACTACGGCAAGCAACAGGAACATTTGCTTCCAAGGAAACCATCGAGACTTAGATTTTCGAGAAGAACGTTGGATAGAGTGTGTAGCAGTCATAATTCACCAAATTGCGGGATATGAAACTTGTTTTGGAAAACGCAATGTTTACTTATGAAGACCCAAGGGTGCATCATGATCAGTAAACTATCTCAAGTATTAACGAGCACCCAACTTAGATAAAACAAGAGTGCCCCCCCTTTGTACCAGTCGAGCAGTCAACTAATTTGTTGTCATTATAGGGATTTTGTGCCAGCACAGTTCTAAGACTTGTTTTAAGTTAACTAAGAAAAGTCTTAGGCGATTCGCAACGGAAATACCATCTCATCACTTATACATTTAATTATTGTCTTTATCATCGAAGAAAAAGCAATAGCAGGCTCCGAGTTGAGACTCCCTATTACATATAGCAGCGTGCTGTCACAATTCAGAAAATAAACCGAGGAGAGACAAAATGCCTCACAGGTCACAAAAAGTAATCAGCTCGCTTCGTTGGTCCGCGCAAATTCCGCCCTTGACAGCGCATTTGACCAGTCAGGCGGAACTTCCAATCAAAATTCAGCTCCACAGATCCGCGGATTTATTAAGTGGACATCAGTGGACATTTGTCTCGACTTTCGCGTTTTCTTCACCAAAGTCCTTGACATTCCCTAGTAATTTGTCAATCATGCTTTGATAAGTGCAGAGTCGTGAACGTTTTGTGGAAGGCGAATAGCTGGATACAGTCTCTTGAGCTTAATGCGGGCGTCAGCCGTAGTGAAACGCCAATCGACGGTAGCGCCATTGGATGCCAGTGTGCCCTGAAAGTTAACGTACTTGCCTGCTACGAAAAGAATCCCGCCACCATGCCCGCCATCTCCACCTGGTAGGTCATCCGGAGGCGGGGTAAGCCCGCCTGGATTATGTAACTTTAGATCTCCGCCCGCACCACCTCCAGCGCCCAGATAAACTGATTTAAGATCTGGACCACCATATGCTAGACCTCCTGAACCATCCTTGCCCGTGAGTCCAGCCGTGCCTCCATTGGTTCCATAGCCCCCTCCGCCGCCATAGCCCCTGTAAGGATCATAATCTCTTCCTCCAGGGGCCCCTCCACCATAATCAATGGAACCAGTCCATCCTGGATAACTCTCGCCATATTTGGATGGCACATTCCAACTGCCGCCTGCAAATCCTCCGCCATTGGCGTTAATCGAACCACTTCCGGTCAGGTTATTTGCAACGCGAAAAACAGTGACCCCATATTTATTCCCATCCCATGGATTACTGGACAGGGTTCCATTGACCGTAACGTTGTTATAGTTTGGAACGCGTTGCAGCATCACTTTTTGATTGCCCGTTCCCGTGCCAACATTGTTGTCACTGCGCCAGCCATCCCCATACCAATTCACCTTTGGCGCCGTAAAGGTGATGCTACTCCCGTTGATTGTTGCCACGCGCAGGAATCCGTAAACACCAGTGTTATATTGTATTCAATGGGAATTAGCTCCCCTCTCTTGAAAGGGGAGGGGTCAGGAGGGAGGTCTTCCTCCACCGTGTCCGCAAATCCGGAAATTTGCAATTCATCGGACCATACATAGATGCGGCGATGGACGAGTACCTCTCCGTTTTTTTCTTTCCCGGCAGTGTGCGCTTGATCATGGCGAAACGTCCCTTCCAACACGTGGGCGTTGATCTCCATTTCGCCAAGCACGTGCATCAGATAGAACCGCCGCTCGCAATATTCGAGTTAGTTCAACATGGAGATGGGAAGATAGTCAATTTCTGTCATAGGTCAAAATGGTATAATGCCTAATGAGGTGCAAGATGGTTACCACAAAAATCGGTTCTGACTACACCATAAAGATCCCGGAAAATTTCCGTGCCAATCTGCAAATTGGTCAGAAAGTGGCGGTGAGCGTGGATGCCCAGGGACGATTAATCCTAACGCCCATGGAACAGGCTCGCGCCATACTGGATGAAACGTTTGGCATTTGGGCAAAACGAACCGACATTTCCAAAAGCGGGATTCGATACATGGATCGAATCCGCCGCGGACGGCGCTTAAAGAATCTGGGACTTCGCAAAGCATGAAGCTGATTGACACGGATGTTGCCATTGACCATTTTCATGGCAATAAGCTTGCGCGGGCTTTGTTCGCCGACATCCTTGAATCCGGCGATGGGCTTTACATCTCGGTAGTTACTCTCACTGAATTGCTGGCCGGGATGCGCCCGGACGAAGAAGAACTTACCGAGAAGCTGCTGAGTTTGTTTACAGTTATAGATGTGAATAACGCGATTGCTCGCAAAGCGGGGGAATACTTGCGCCGTTACAGCCGTTCGCATAATTTGGAACTGGGTGATGCTTTGATCGCTGCTACGGTTGCCGCACTGGACGCCGAGTTGATGACGCGCAATGTGAAACATTATCCGATGGAAGATATTCGCGTCACGGTTCCGTATGAGCGCGGAAGAAGATAAGACGGTCTGCATTTTATTCATTAGACCTCTTGCATAAGTGTGCCATACTAGGCACATGCGATACGAAACCGTACAAAAACTCAGTGATGAAGACTTCAAACGATGCACGGGTGTCCAGCG